>CABTZC010000014.1 GCA_902489185.1 uncultured Brevibacterium sp.
CCCGCACGTTGCACAGCAAGGGTGCACATAACGTGATCGTCAAGGGTGGCGCGCGCACGGTGCTGGGAGTGTGGGTGTGGCATCAGCACGGCGGACTCCCGCACACCCACCTGGCTGAGCCCGCCCAGGCGGTGCTGGAACAGGTAGAAGCGCCAGACCTCGTCGTCGCCGATCACGGGTGGGCAGGGGCTGCCGGAAGCGCCGGCATCCGCACCGTAGGATTCGCGGACTGCAATGACCCAGCGCTCTTTGTGGCCCAAGCTCAAGAGCAGGTCGAGGTGTGTGTTCCACTGGACGATAACGTTCCGCCACACCTGTATGGACCGCTCATCGCACACGTGTGTCGTGATTAACGCGCCACGTGGCTGTTCGATGTGGAACTGGGCGCACATTCGGGTATAGTTGGTTGCTGGCGTTTTACGCGTCAGCCATAAGAATTTGAGCACTGGCGGGCAACCCGGTTGCATCAGGGCTCTCGAGATTCAAAGGATCATCATGAAAAAAGATATTCACCCGGAATACCGCCCGGTCGTGTTCAACGACCTGGCTTCTGGAACCAAGTTCTTCACGCGCTCGACTGTGAAGACCGAAAAGACCATCGAATGGGAAGACGGTAACACCTACCCACTGGTCGACGTTGAAATTTCTTCGGCTTCGCACCCGTTCTACACCGGTAAGCAGCGCATCCTTGACTCCGCTGGACGCGTTGAGAAGTTCAAGGACCGTTACAAGGGCTTCGGAAAGCGCAAGTAACACGTATAACAGTAATGGCCGGCACGCTCATGTGCCGGCCATAATTGTTTGCTGAGCTCTTAGGGCTCCTACAGCGTGCGCGCTTCCACGGTGATGCTGTCCGTGGGCTGGGTGCGCCATGCGCAGTGGAGGAGGGAGCGCACGCCGGTCGCGTTCTCAATTGAGGCCGCAATGCCGTGAGCAATTTTTTCTTTCGCCGAGGTCGCCGCGGCTACCAGGTCAAGTCCGGTTGCCAGCCCGGCAGCGATCGATGATGCGAACGAGCAACCGGCACCGTTGACCAGGTGGTTGTTGACCTTGGTGGTCGACAGTTCGGTGACAGTGGTTCCGTCGAAGATGACATCGACCGCGGTTGGCCCGTCGAGGCGCGCGCCACCCTTGACGATCACGTTATGTGCACCCTTGCTGTGCAACGTGCGGGCCGCCTCGACCATGTCTTCTACACTGTCTAAGGACTCTGCCCCCACCAAGGTGGCTGCTTCTTCGAGGTTGGGGGTAATTACGGTGGCGTGAGGTACAAGCTTGTCCAGGAACAGGTCTTTGAGGTCCACCATGGTGCCTGCGCCCTTACATACGAGGACCGGGTCAAACACGTATGGGATGTGTGCCTTCTCAATGTGGTCCGCCAGAACCAGCGCGTTGTCAACGGAACCCAACATGCCGGATTTGATGACGTCGAAGGAGTGCACGCCCAGTGCCGAGGTGAGCTGACGCGCAACGATGTCTTCAGCCACGAACTCGATTTCGTGGACGAATTCCTTGTCTGGGTTGAACGTCACGATGCAGGTCTCGACAGTGGAGCCAAAAACTCCGTACTCTTCGAACATTTTGAGGTCTGCGGAAAGTCCTGCCCCTCCGGAAACATCGAGACCGGCAAATGTGAGCGCGCGGCGTGTCAT
The DNA here is from genome assembly GCA_902489185.1 of uncultured Brevibacterium sp. Classification (GTDB taxonomy): domain Bacteria; phylum Actinomycetota; class Actinomycetes; order Actinomycetales; family Brevibacteriaceae; genus Brevibacterium. The sequence goes on from CABTZC010000014.1 coordinate 1,653, forward strand.
AGGTCCTCCTGTGAATGAACGTGTGAATGATTAAGCGAACGTGCAGATTCTATATGAGCGGCCGGCGGGCTATTTTCCGCCCGGGTACCCCAACTGACGCCATGCTTCGTAGGTGGCGATTGAGGCCGAATTCGCCAGGTTCAAACTACGCCTACCTTCCAGCATGGGAATGCGGACGGCCAGGTCCACGTGCGGGTCTTCTGCGACCTCGGCGGGCAACCCCGTGGACTCTTTTCCGAACAGAAGAACGTCGTCGGAGGTGTACTCCACGGTGTCGAAAGTCTGTGTGGTGTGCGTGGTAAACGCGATGACGCGCTTGTGCCCGAGCTCCTCCCACAGGTGCTCGATTGTGGGGTGAACGGTGACGTGCGCCAAATCGTGATAGTCCAGTCCCGCCCGGCGGAGTTTTGCGTCACTGAGGTCGAACCCCAGGGGCTCAACAAGGTGCAGATGCGCGCCTGTGACGGCCGCTAAACGTATGGCGTTTCCGGTGTTGCCGGGAATTTCGGGGGTGTGGAACACGATCTGAATGGGCATGGTGCAATCCTAGTCGGGTTACCGGCAAACCTTGCATATGTCGAACATGTGTTCGATAATGTTTGTGTGTCTGCTCTGCGTGATTTCGATAAGCTCCGCAGCCTACCGGGCGTGCGTACCGCGGGGGACCTGGCTGCGTCACGGCCGGTGTTCCCCGTGCCCGGTGCGCTGTCTTCGGTCCTTTCCCGAGGTGGTTTGCGGCGCGGCGACATCACTCAGATTGTGGGGACGCATGGATTTTCTGTTGCTCTGGCGGTCGTGTCGAAGGCAACGCAGGAGCGCCAGTGGTGCGCCAGCCTTGGGGTGGGCGTTCCCGCGGTTGCGGCCCTGGGGGATTTTGACGTTGCGCTGGACCATTTTGTCAATGTTGCCGTTGAGCCGGGGGACCGCGTGCAAGCCCTGTCGATTCTGATCGACACGTTTGCCATCGTCATTACACAGCCGGTGCAGTTGAGCCCGGGGCAACGGTCTCGCCTGCACAGCAAAGTGCGCGAAAAGAACATGGCACTGATTGTTCTGCGCGACTTTCTCCACGCGGGGGAGAAGCTCACTGTGTCTGAACCGCGGTGGGAAGGGCTCGACCACGGGTCTGGTCATCTCAGTAGCTATTCGGTGCGCGTGACGAACCCTGCCGCGGGGAGTACACGCATCGAACTACCTGGCGCGGAACAGGTGTCTTCGCAGGTGATTCGTCTTGTCTGAAGGTGCACGCACACTCGTCCTCACCGTTCCCGACTGGCCGGCGCTTGCCGTTACGCTCCGTGAAGACATCAACGTGAGCGAACCCGTCATGGTTGTGCGGGCAGGCGTTGTGTATTCGGCGAACGCGAGCGCCAGAAAACACGGTGTTGTACGTGGAATGAACACGCGGAGTGCGCAATTGCGGTGCCCACACGCGCATGTGTCCCCGTTCGACCTGGACCGTGACCACCAAGAGTTCGCGGCTGCCGTGACTGTTCTGGACCACATCGTGGCGCGGTTTAGTCTGTTTCACCCCGGAACGGTCACGATCCCCATCTCTTCCCTTGAACGCACATATGAAAACGAAGAGCCTGCCGTGCATGATCTGCTGACGGAACTCATCGATGCAACCGGGTGGGAAGTTTTCGCCGGGATTGCTGACACCCCGTTCGCCGCCCTTTTGGCAGCAGACTCGCAAACCCGTGTCGAACCGGGTGGGACGGGGAAGTTTCTAGCGCCGTTGAGTGTGGATCGGTTGCGGCTTGTTGACCCCCGGTTCACTCCGCTCACCGTTCTTCTGCACCGCTTAGGAATTGACCGGTTGGGCCAGTTAGCGGCTCTGCCACGCACCCAGGTCTACACCCGGTTTGGGGAAACAGGTGCGCGTGCGTGGCTTCTTGCCTCCGGGCACACCTATGAACTTCCGCGGGAACATGTGCGATCCCGTGACTTTACCGTGAGCGTGCCTGTTGAACCGCCCACGGGCAGGCTCGACATCATTTCGTTTAAGGCCCGCGAACTGGCCACCGACTTTATTGAGCGCATTCGAGAAGCTGGACTGGTCTGTACACATGTGCGCATCGTGTTGCACGCATCCAGCGACACCTATGAACGCACATGGCACTTAGATACGCTCACCGAAACCACGCTGGCCGACCGTGTGCGCTGGCAAACTGCAGGATGGCAAGGAGGGTCGCACACAGATAGAACCCCGCATGCAGAAGACAGCGAAGACAGTGGTGACGGCGTGCAACGCATCGAGTTCTACGCACAAGAACTCGTCGCCCCCTTACGCGCCCAGTCGAACCTGTTTGCCCCACACACCGACGACGTCAGCGCCGCACTCGAACGTATCCAAGGACTCTTCGGAATCGACGCAGTGAACGTCCCAGCCCTGCAGGGAGGGCGATCACCCGAAGAAACGAACCTGTGGACCCCCTGGAGGCACAGCACTGAACCCACCCGCGACCCCCAGGCGCCGTGGCCCGGAGCCTTGCCGCCGCCTCGGCCCACTTTGGTAGAAAACACGCCCGTAGACCTGCTCAACGAATACGGTGAGCCGGTTGTTGCCAGACCCGCCGGGCTGGACAGTACCCCGCGGGTTCTCCGCACCCGGGAGGGCACGCAGGCTGTTGCCAACTTTTCTTCCGCCTGGCCCGTAGACACGCAGTGGTGGGATAAACACCAGTACCACGTGCGGTGTCAGGTTGTGACCGAAGCCGGTGAAGCGTACGTGCTGTGCAAAGAGGCCGGGCAGTGGGCCATCGTGGGGAGGTATGCGTGATGTATGCCGAACTTCACGCGCATTCGAACTTCTCATTCCTCGACGGGGCCTCAGATCCGGAAGAACTTGTCCACGCGGCACACGCGGCGGGCCTGTCCGCCTTGGCTTTGACCGATCACAACGGCCTGTACGGTGCCGTGCGTTTTGCGCAAGAAGCCCAGCGCGTGGGAATGCCCACTGTTTTCGGGGCGGAACTCTCCGTGGGGCTCACGCACAAAATCCCGGGGCAAAAAGACCCGCAGGCCACCCACCTTCTAGTGCTTGCCCGCAGCGTCGACGGGTACCGGCAACTGTCACGCGCAATCTCTCAGGGGTATGAACACGGCGAGAAGAACCGCCCGGTTTTCCACCTCGAAGAACTCGCCGCTTTAGACCCCGACTGGTACATCCTCACAGGGTGCCGCAAAGGGCCACTCATTCCCCACCTCGGCGACCCTGACGGGGGCATCAGCGCACTCCGTGGTCTGGCCGAACTGTTTCCAGATCGGGTTGTGGTCGAACTGACCCGCTTTGGATACCCCACTGACGATGCGCGGATTGACCACCTCACCGGTTTAGCCGGCCGCGCGAACCTTCCCACCGTGGCCACGAACGCGGTTCACTATGCGCACCGGTCGGGATATCGCGGGGCACACGTGCGCGCTGCTATCAGGTCACACGCGTCCTTGGACGAACTGGCCGGGTGGCTACCGGCCGACGCCACCGCGTATGTTCGCACACCTCATGACATGCGGAAACGTTTTGGTGCTGGGCCGGTGGAAACGGCCCACCGGATTGGGCAAGAATGTGCGTTTGAGCTGTCGGCTGCCCAAGTGGGACTCCCGCAGGCGCCGGTTCCGCCGGGGCGGGACGCAGATGAACACCTGCGTGAACTCGTGTACGCGGGGGCTCGGCGCCGGTACGGTGACCGTTCGGAATACCCGCGCGCGTGGGAACAGATCGACACCGAGCTGGCCACGATCACCGCGATGGGGTTCGCCGGGTACTTCCTCATCGTGGAAGACATTGCCCGGTTTTGCCACACCAACGGTATCTACTGCCAAGGACGCGGGTCGGCCGCGAACTCAGCAGTGTGCTTTGTCCTGGGTATCACCGCAGTCGACGCGGTGAAGTTCCAGCTTCTCTTCGACCGGTTCTTAAGCCCACAAAGGGCCGGGTACCCGGATATCGATATCGACATCGAATCGGGCCGGCGCGAAGAAGTGATCCAATACGTGTACCGCACATACGGCCGGACACGGGCAGCACAAGTCGCCAACGTCATCACATACCGCACAAAATCTGCTGTCCGGGACGCCGCCTCGGCTTTTGGGTACAGCCCCGGCCAGCAGGACGCATTCGCAAAAACTACCCACCGCGGAGCTCTGTCCCCAGACGCTGACGAACCACCTGACGTACCCGCCCCCGTTCTGGAAGCGGCGCGGGACTTGCACAACTCACCACGTCACCTCGGGATCCACTCCGGAGGCATGATCCTTGCCGACCGACCCATCTACGACCTCGTGCCCATTGAGCCAGCCGCTATGGAAGGTCGCACCGTCATCCAGTGGGACAAAGACGACTCAGCCGCCATGAATCTGGTGAAGTTCGACCTGCTGGGACTGGGCATGCTGGAAGCGCTCCGCCACATGAACGAACTGGTCGAAAAGCACACCGGGCACGCGATTGACCGGGGGAACATCCCTCAAGAGGACGGCGTGTACGACATGCTGTGCCGTGCCGACGCAGTGGGCGTGTTCCAAGTCGAATCACGTGCCCAGCTGTCGACCTTGCCGCGCATGCGACCACGCAACTTCTACGACCTCGTAGTCGAAATCGCCCTGATCCGCCCCGGGCCCATCCAAGGAGAATCCGTCCACCCGTACCTGCGACGCAGACAAGGCGTCGAACCGGTCACCTACGTCCACCCGGCACTGGAGAACTCCCTGGGCAAAACCTTGGGCGTGCCCCTGTTCCAAGAACAGCTCATGCAGATCGCGATCGACGTCGCAGGGTTCTCCGGCGCAGACGCTGACGAACTCAGGCGTGCCATGGGCGCGCGCCGTTCTGTCCGCACCATGGCAGCGCTTGAAGAACGTTTCCACCGAGGGTGTGCCGCCCGAGGAGTCGAACCCGCTGTAGCACGCGAAATTTTTGGCAAGATCGCCGCCTTCGCCGACTACGGATTCCCCGAATCCCACGCCCTGAGCTTTGCGAACCTGGTGTACGAGTCCGCGTGGTTCAAATACCGGCACCACGCGGCATTCACGGCGGCACTTCTGCGCAGCCAACCCATGGGGTTCTACTCGCCCCAATCGCTCATCACCGATGCGCGACGGCACGGCGTGAACATCCGCGGCGTCGACATCAACCTTTCCCACGCAGATGCGGACCTCGAACCCGACCCCCAGTCCGTGGGCGGGTTCGCCATCCGGCTGGGGCTCACCTCGGTCAAGGGGATCAGCGCCGAGGTGGCAACCCAGGTGGTTACGCACCGCACCCGTCCGTATGCCTCGATTGAAGACCTCGCGTGCCGGACGGGAATTCCCTCCGACGCGCTGGAGGCCCTTGCCACGGCAGGCGCATATGAAAGTTTCGGTGTTGACCGCAGGCAAGCGCTCTGGATCGCCGGCTCGCTGGCAGGTGCCGGGCCAGACACACTGCCGGGCACCTCGGCGGTCATGGAAGCCCCCACACTTCCCCTCATGACCGAATTCGACACCACACTTGCCGAACTCTTTTCCACCGGAATCACCGTAGACGGGTACCCAACCGAACACCTGCGTGCGGCCCTGAACGCACGCGGACTGGCCTCGACGCGAGACGTTATGAACGCGCAGGCAGGAGCCCGGATCACGGTCGCCGGAATCGTGACGCACCGGCAACGCCCCAAAACCCCCACCGGTGTGACGTTCTTTAACATCGAAGACGAATTCGGAATGCTCAATGTCGTGTGCTCACCGGGACTCATGAAACGCTTCGCACCCGTGTCCTACACCCGATCCACCGTCACCGTGACAGGGACGGTCCAACGGGCCGGCGAAGTCGTGAGCCTATACGCCCAAAAAATCACCGCACTCGACGTGCAAATCCCAACGTCAGCGCGGAACTTCCGGTGATATGACCAAATAAGACACCACATGACACGTCTTTGACACGCACAGGTTCAACAACCTCGGCGCCCGTTTAGCGTTGCATGCAACACAACAACGTTAGGAGCCAACCATGACCACCTTTGAAACTCGCCAGATCCACGAAGGGCAGACACCGGACAGCGAAACCGGCTCACGCGCACTGCCCATCTACCAGACCACGTCGTTTGTTTTTAACGACGCTCAAGTGGCCGCTGACCGTTTCGCGCTGAAAGACCTTGGACCCATTTACAGCCGCCTGGCTAACCCCACGGTACAGGCAGTTGAAGAACGCATCGCGTCCCTCGAAGGGGGAGTGGGAGCCGTTCTGACCTCCTCGGGACAGGCAGCCGCGTTTCTTGCAATCATCAACATTGCCGGCGCAGGCGACCACGTCGTTGCTAGCCCCTCACTGTACGGAGGAACGTACAACCTTCTCGACGTCACTCTGCGGAAACTGGGCATCGAAACCACCTTTGTGGAAAACCCAGACAATATCGATGAGTGGAAAGCCGCCGTGCAACCCAACACCAAAGCATTCTTTGGTGAAACCCTGACAAACCCACAGTCCTCCATCCTCAACCTCCCTGAACTCAGCAAGGCCGCACACGACGCGGGCGTTCCACTGATCGTCGACAACACGCTGGCTACGCCATACCTGCTACGCCCGATCGAACACGGCGCGGACGTTGTCCTGCACTCAGCCACCAAGTTCTTAGGAGGACACGGAAACTCGATCGCAGGTGTGATCGTGGACTCCGGAAACTTCGACTACAGCGCAGACCCTGAAAAGTTCCCCGGCTTCAACGAACCGGACGCCTCCTACGACGGGCTCGTCTACGCCCGCGACTTAGGGCCAGACAGCGATTTTGGTGCAAACGTGTCCTACGGGATAAAGATCCGGGTACAGCTCCTGCGCGACCTGGGACCGTCGGCATCACCATTCAACGCGTTCCTGATCGCACAGGGTCTTGAAACGTTGAGCCTGCGCGTCGAACGCCACGTCGAAAACGCGCAGAAGGTGGCCACGTTCCTGGAAAACCACGACCAGGTCACACACGTCAACTACGCAGGGCTGGAATCCAGCCCGTACAACGCACTGGCCAAGCAGCTTCTGCCCAAGGGAGCCGGAGCCGTGTTGTCCTTTGACATTGCCGGCGGTTACGACGCTGCTGTGAAATTTGTCGATGCACTGGATTTGCACTCGCACGTGGCAAACATTGGTGACACACGTTCCTTGGTGATCCACCCAGCGTCCACGACACACTCGCAGCTGAGCGAAGAAGCACAAGCACAGTCGGGCGTCAACCCGGCACTGGTCCGTCTCAGTGTGGGCCTGGAAGGCGCGGACGACATTATTGCGGATTTGGAGAAGGGCTTTGCGGCCGCACGCGGTTAAGAGCCCGCTCACACACGCGGTTGACGGTTCCGTGCGGACGTGTCGCATCGGGGATTTTGTGACAGAAAATGGTGACGTCATCCCCGATGCCCACATCGCGTTTGAAACGTTTGGTGTGCTGAACGCTGAAGCCAGCAACGCGGTTCTCATTGAGCATGCACTCACCGGTGACTCACACGTCACATCAGGTGAGTCGGACGTGCCCGGTTGGTGGGATGCCGTTGTGGGGCCGGGCAAGGCGATCGACACGCGTGAGTTCTTTGTCGTGTGCACAAACGTGCTCGGTGGATGCAACGGAACCACCGGGCCCAGCACATCTGTCGACGGCACAGAACTCGGCGCGCCGTTCCCGCAGGTCAGCATCCGTGACATGGTGCGAGCCGAGTCGCTGGTTGCTGACGCGTTGGGTATCGAACGGTTCTACGCTGTTGTGGGCGGATCCTTGGGTGGTGCTCGGGCCGGCGAGTTCGCCGCTACCTACCCCCATCGGGTCGAACAGACTGTGGTGCTGGCCGCCCCCGCTTATTCGTCTGCTGACAACATTGCGTGGGCACACACGCAGTTGCAAGCCATCAAACTGGACCCCAATTATCACGGGGGCAACTACGCCCACCACAGTGTGAAGCCGCTCTACGGTCTGGGCTTGGCACGCCAGATCGCACATTTGACGTACCGCAGTGGTGATGAACTTGACGGCAGGTTCGGGCGCGAACACCAACCTGCGATGCCCGGGTACTACCAAGTGCAAAGCTACCTGGACTACCAGGCAGGAAAGCTGGCTGGCAGGTTCGACGCTCAGTCGTACTGCGTGCTCACCCGGGCGTTGAGGGATCATGATGTGCGCCGAGGTCGTTCCCAGCTGACCGTGCCCGGCCTCCATGTGGTGTCACTGTCCTCTGACCGGCTCTATCCACCCGCCCAGGTGAAAGAGTTCGCTGACCTTGCCGAGGCGCGCTCGTACACAGAGGTTGAAACGGACGCCGGCCACGACGGGTTTCTCACGGAAGCTGCCGAAGTGAGTAAGGTTCTCCGGTCTGTTCTGGGGTGAGTTCGTTTCTAGCGTTTTGTATTCTTGGCCCGAATGATGCGTTCGTCAATGGGATAGTCGGTACGTGAACGTGCTTGGCGTGCATGAGCCGTCGCCTCGTTCTGGCGGGCCGCTTCCTGCCCCTCAGAAATCAGGGTACGTCGGTGTTCGCTGCTGAAGCCGAACATGCCGGCCAGGTCGGGCGCGTTCTGTGCGAGCTTTCGGCACAGTCGCCCAATCGTGGGCTCAACCAGGCGGGCGCGTGCCATCGACAAGCGTCCGTACATGACGTGCCAGCCAATGTGTTCGTGGATGAGAGTAAGACCATAGAGGTCACGGATGCGACGCAGTAGCTTCGCTTCATCTCTGTGTTTCGTTGTGTCGATGTCGCGTAGTCGCGACGTGAGCGCTTTCCATTTGAGGAGGTGAATGTAGGCTTCTGCCGTTTCGATGAGCTGGTGCTGGTGGGTGTTAAACAGGTTGGCAGCGGCTTGGCGATTCATCTTGGTAGCGGGGCGTAGTTTTTGCGCTAGGTCGGAAAGCATCGAGTCGACACGGCTCGAAAGAAGGGCTTCTTGCAGGTGCCCGGACCTGATGCGCTTCGATGCAAGCGTGGGAGTAAACAAGTCACTGATCGTACGACCGACGCTGGCAATGCCAGAGCGGTAAAGAGAGTGTTCGGCGGCTTGGTGCGACAGGTACCTGGCGGCGCCGCCAAAGTCGATGTCCTTGAGTTCTCGTGAGTAGTCTTGCAGCAATCGCTTACCCACAAGCTGGAGTAGTACGGTGTTGTCGCCTTCGAAGGTGACATAAACGTCGAGGTCGTGGCGGAGTCCCACGAGGCGGTTGTCCCACATGAAACCTGCCCCACCGCAGGCTTCGCGGCATTCTTGGATCGTATCCAACGCGTCCCATGTGGACACTGCTTTGAACCCCGCTGCCTGACTTTCTAGCAGCTGCCGGGTGGCTTCGGGTGGTGCTTCGCTCCTGAATACTTCGTCGAAGGTGTCCAGAAGGTTTTCGTGGGCCACGGAGTTCGCCCACGCTTTTGCAACGAGTGGCATGAGCCGACGCTGGTGCTCACCATAGTCAATCAGGCGCACGCTCTCGCCTGGAACGCCTCCTTCGAACTGGGCGCGGTCCATGGCATACCGCAGTGCTATGTCGAGGGCAAGTTTGGAAGCGACTGTGGATGCTCCGTCAAGAGATACTCGCCCCATAACCAAGGTGCCGAGCATCGTGAAGAAGCGTTTCCCAGGGGAGTGAATGGGAGAAGAGTACTCGCCATCCTCTGCCACGTGTCCGTAGCGGTCAAGAAGGTTTTCACGCGGGATCCTCACACGGTCGAAACCAAAACGTCCGTTGTCCACTCCTGCAAGACCGCCTTTATAGCCGTCGTCTTCAATCGTGATTCCCGGGAGTGGTCGTCCGTCTTCAGAACGTACGGGAACAAAGAACGCGTGAACACCGTAGTCGATACCCGAGGTGATGAGCCGGGCAAACACAACAGCGGCTTGGGCGTGGGCTGCCGCGTTCCCGATGTACTCTTTGACTGCTTGCCTATGCGGCGTGTGGATTACAAATTCTTGTTTCATGGGGTCGTAGGTGGCAGTCGTGTCCACGTTCGCGACATCCGACCCGTGCCCAATTTCGGTCATCGCAAAGCTCCCTAAGAGTTTGCCCTCAAGCGCGTCTTTGAGCCAGCGTTCGTGTTGGTCTTTGTTGCCGAGGTGGTGGATAGCTCCGCTGAAAAGTCCGTATTGCACGCCGGCCTTTACCTGAATGCTGGGTTCTGCCAGAACGAGTTCTTCGAATCCAGCGACGTAGGCGGCATAGTCTTCGGGGCCACCCATGTGTTTTGGCATCGCGAGTGTGGTGAAACCAGCGTTGGCGAGTGCGACAACGCCTTCAAGGGTTGCTTGGCGCTTGCGTTCAAGACTCCATTCAGGTTTGAGACGAAGGGCGGGATGAGCTGCAAACTCGCGGCCTTTGTCCCGTACCGTTGAGCGCTCACCTTCAAGGAATTTGCGAAGGTAATCAGCATCGATTGTGAGTGGAGCTTTGGTGTTCATGAGTGTTGTCCTTCAACGGTGTGAGTGGCTGGGGCGCTTTCCCAGAGCCACGTACTCAGATGAGTTGCAAATGTGTGAGGGTCGGTGGGGTTCGTGAGCCATTCTTCGGTACACGCGCGCACAAAGCCCAGTGCGCCTCGGGCCCACATGTACTGCTCTGGTTGGGTGAAGTTCATTCGGGCGCACAGCAATTGAGCGATTGCGTCAAAAAACGTTTGTTGACCGGTCTGATGGGTAACTCCGCGGTCACAGAATCGGTAAACATCGGGCCTGCTTGAGGCGAGGTCCACAAATGCCGTGATCATGTGGGTGAGTGCCTCGTGGGGACTCATATCCGGCGTAGCTGCTCTGTCGAGCTGTTTGGTGATGACCTTCATGGCCCACTGTCCCATGTCGTCGACGAGACCAGCACGGTCCCCAAAATACCTGTACAAGACGGTCTTTGACGTGCCCGTAGCTTCGCAGATCTGGTCCATTGAAGCGTCAGGGCCTAAATCGGCAACAGAGTGGCGCACCATGCGAAGCAGCTCACGACGTCGCTCTTTACGGTGTGCGTCCCACCGTAAAGCACGTCCATCTTGTGTGACAGATTTCATGTAACTGACAGTATCAAGTACTGTCAGTTACAGATAATTTCAGCGCTTCTAGGAGGTAACGTGAACCGTCGCGCAGCGATCCTTGGTGGGAACCGGATCCCCTTTGCTCGATCCAACAAACAGTACGCACACGCTTCGAATCAAGACATGCTCACCAGTGCGCTCGACGGGCTGGTCGCGCGCTTCGGACTCGCAGGTAAGCGCCTTGGCGAAGTCGCCGGCGGTGCCGTGCTCAAACACTCAAAAGACATCAACCTCACGCGTGAATCCGTTCTGGGGTCGGCACTCAGCCCCACGACCCCGGCATTTGATTTAGGTCAAGCCTGTGCAACAGGTCTGGAAGCCTGCGTGAGCATTTCGCAGAAGATCCGCTTGGGACAGATCGAGTCGGGTATCGCAGGGGGAGCCGACACCACCTCGGACGCGCCCATCGTCATCAGCGACGGACTACGCGAAAATCTTCTTGCACTGTCCCGCGCACGCACCATCCCACAGAAGCTCCAGGCCATCGCTCGGATCCGTCCGCAAGACCTCGCGCCAGTAGCGCCAAGCACGGCTGAAGCACGCACGGGCTTAAGCATGGGCGAACACCAAGCGCGCACAACAGCCAAGTGGGGCATTACGCGGGCAGCGCAAGACGAGTTGGCGCTGGCCTCACACACCAACATGGCAGCGGCATGGGACCGCGGATTCTTCGACGACCTCGTAACCCCATACCTGGGCGTCACACGCGACACCAACCTGCGAGCGGACTCCACCATGGAAAGCCTGGCAAAGCTCAACCCTGTGTTCGGTCGCAACCTGGAGACCGAAGCCACAATGACGGCTGGAAACTCTACGCCACTCACCGACGGTGCGTCGACTGTTCTGTTGGGAAGTGAAGAGTTCGCGGCGGAACTGGGTATTGAGCCACTTGCGTACCTCGTGGATGCCGAGGCGGCAGCGGTGGACTTCGTCGAAGGCGAGGAAGGGCTGCTGATGGCTCCGGCATACGCGGTGCCACGCCTGCTTGCACGCAACGGGCTGACGTTTGACGACATTGATGTGTTCGAAATCCACGAAGCTTTCGCCTCCACCGTGCTGTGCCATCTGGCGGCATGGGAAAGCGAAGAGTTCTGCACGCAGAAACTGGGACTGGATGCACCCCTTGGCGCTGTTGATCGCGCGAAGCTCAACCCCAACGGCTCCTCGCTGGCGGCGGGCCACCCGTTCGCCGCAACTGGTGGACGCATCGTGGCGCAAACGGCGAAGCACCTGAAAGAAACCGGCCAGAAACGCGCCCTCATCTCTATCTGCGCTGCAGGTGGACAGGGAGTAGCCGCAATCGTGGAAGCTGAATAGGAGTTACACATGGCGAAAGACACCTACCTCAATCTTGCAAACGGCATACTCGCGCCAGTAGTCAAGAAGCTGGGACTGCCGCAGCCGGTTCCGCTTCGCCGGTTCAATGTAGCCGGGGGATCGGGCTTCACCAAGGATCCGGTTTTGGTGCTCGGTGACTCCGGAGCCGACTCGCTTGCCGAACTGCTGGTCGAAAACGGATTCTCGGTTCACCGCTCAGCGGACCCCAGCTTTAAGTACCAGGGCATCATCGCAAGCTTCATCGACGCACAGAGCCCGGACGACCTCGGCGAGACCGTTCTGCAGATCTCCCCGGCACTTAAACAGACTGCCCGATGTGCGCGCGTTGTTGTGTTGTCGCGTGCGCCTGAAGGTGAACAGGCGTCAGTAGACGCGGCTCGTAACGGTGTGACCGGAATTGTGCGTTCGGTTGCCCACGAAATGCGCTACGGCGGCACGGCAAACGGGATTGTGCTGGACGCAGGCGTGGACGTGAACGCGGCTTCGGTGACCGGTGCGCTGTGGTTCTTCCTGTCTGCCAAGTCGGCGTATGTGTCCGGTCAGCTGCTCACTGTGAGTGACGATCGGGGTCAGGCAGTGACGTCGAGTGAGTTTGACGGCGTGCGTGACAACGGGCCGCTTGCAGGAAAGATTGCAGTAGTTACGGGTGCTGCGCGCGGAATCGGTGCTGCCATTGCGCGTACCCTGCACCGCGACGGTGCCTATGTTTACGGAGTCGATGTCCCCGGCGCTGGGCAAGCGCTGGCGGCAACCATGAACTCGGTTGCCGGTAAAGCGATTCACCTCGACATCACAGCCAAAGACGCGGCCGACAAAATTGCGCAGGCAGTGGGCAAGCCCATTGACATCCTCATCCACAACGCGGGAATTACACGGGACAAGCTGCTTGCCAATATGGATGCCAGCCGGTGGAACTCAGTGATCGCGGTGAACATCGAGTCACAGTTGCGGATAAACGAAAAACTCACTGAACTTGGCGCGTGGGGAAGCCAGCCACACGTCGTTTCCCTGGCATCTACCTCGGGCATTGCAGGAAACCGCGGGCAGACCAACTACGCGGCGTCGAAAGCCGGCGTCATCGGAATGGTCGCGGCGTCCCGCGACAGCTTTGCCAAGCTGGGCGGCTCCATTAACGCCGTGGCCCCCGGGTTCATCGAGACCGACATGACAGCGAAGATGCCGACCCTGACTCGGCAGGTGGCGCGCCGCCTCTCTAGCTTGCAGCAAGGTGGTCTGCCTGAGGATGTCGCCGAAGCGATCGCGTTCTTGTCTTCACCTGCCGCGACGGGCGTAAACGGGCAGACGCTTCGTGTGTGCGGACAGAACATGGTAGGTGCGTAATGGGTTCGACACTCAATGTTTACGGTCGCGCCGTTCTGGGTGCGATCAAGAAACCTGCGCCGGGGCCTGTACCTCAGCGGACGCTGACTCGCACGGTCACTATCGACCCGGATGCCGTGGCACGGTTCAACACCGTGACCGGGCTGCCGGTGAACAACGACGTGCCCGCGCCTTACCTACACACGTTGGGCTTTGGCCCCAGTTTGGAACTCATGACCGCCCCAGATTTCCCTGTGCCTGTCTTGGGGATGGTGCACGTGTACAACCGGTTCACGCAACACGCCAAAGTCCCCATGGGCGCCGAGGTGACGCTACAGATTTCGGTGAGCCGACCTCGGGCACGGGACGCCGGAAGCGAACTGGATGTGATCGTTCACGGGACGGTCAACGGTGAGACGGTGTTTGAGGACGTGTCTACGTACTTTGCGAAAAAGACCAAGCTTCCCGAGGCGGATGAACCTGCGCCTGCCCGTCGCCTGGATCTGCCTGGCGGCAGTGCGGTTGCCACGTGGAAGTTCCCAGCAGGGCTGGGGGAGCGGTACGCGCGTGTGTCGGGTGACTACAACGTTATTCACCTCAACAGCCTGGCGGCCCGGGCGTTTGGGTTCCCCCGGTCGATTGCACACGGCATGTACACGGCAAGCAAAGCGTTTGCGCAATCGAATGTGGATGCCAAGGCATTCGTGTGGGAGGTGCAGTTCGCTAAGCCAATTCTGTTGCCTGGCCAGGCGGACGTTCTGGTTGATAGAACTGACGGCGTGCGAGTTGGAGTCGTCAGGCCAAAGGATGGCGCACCGCACCTGGTGAGCCTGGTTCGCGAGGTCTGATGTGGGTGTGTGGCGCACTTCATTGATGACGTGTTGGCGTCGAGTTGTATAACAGCGCGTGAACCGTGTACAGTATCTTTCGTTGCCCGCGCGGGTGGCGGAATAGGTAGACGCGCTAGCTTGAGGTGCTAGTGCCCAATTTATCGGGCGTGGGGGTTCAAGTCCCCCTCCGCGCACAAAATTTTTCGGGGTCTCACTTCGGTGGGGCCCCGAAATTTTTGTATTCATGTGGGTGGCGTGGATGTGGGTTAATGCTCAAAATGTGTGTATGAGTCGGGCGTGTCAGGGGTGTCTTCGGGTTAATGCTCAAAATGTGTGTATGAGTCGGGCGTGTCAGGGGGTTAATGCTCAAAATGTGTGTATGAGTCGGGCGTGTCAGGGGTGTCTTCCGGCCCATCCTTGTCGGAGTTTGATGCCGTCTTCGTAGG
>CABTZC010000015.1 GCA_902489185.1 uncultured Brevibacterium sp.
ACGCTGTTGCTGATGTACACCGCTTCGAATCCATGGAGAGCGATGAGACGCCGTATGTACATGTCACGCGTGCAAAAGGAGCGTCTAACCGGCACATTCGCTTGGCTTTGTACCGTTTCGAACCGGCTAACTTGAGTGACATTTTGCCGTACATGGCGAATTTGGGTGCTGAAGTCGTCGACGAACGCCCGTATCACCTGGAACTCGCTGACGGCACCAGCCGGTACATTTACGACTTTGGCCTGGAGTTCTCACAAGACGTTTCTGAGTCTGACTTTGAACGGATTGAAGACGCGTTCAAGGCAGGTTGGCAAGGTAAGCGTGAGCACGGTCGCATGGACAAGCTCATTGTGGCTGGTCTGACGTGGCAAGACGTCGCGCTTCTGCGTGCTTTCTCGCACTATCTGCGACAGAGTGGCTTCTCCTTGTCAGAAAAGAACATGGGCGATGTCTACTCCAGCCACCCGGATATTTCGCGACTCTTGGTCGAGCTGTTCACAGCCAAGTTTGATCCGGACTTTGCGCAAGACCGCGAAACCGCAGTGACGGAGAAGACGGAAGAAGTCTACGAGGCGCTCGCCCAGGTGACGTCGCTGGACGCTGACAGGGTTTTGCGTGCCACCGCCGAGGTGATCGCGGCTACCGTGCGCACGAACGTGTTCCAGCGTGGTGAGGATGGTGAGCCTCGCCGGGCAAACGTTTTCAAGATCAAGCCTGAGCTTCTCGAGTTCAGTCCTAAGCCTCGTCCAGCGTTGGAAATGTTCGTGTATTCGCCGGAAGTAGAAGGTGTCCACTTGCGATTTGGCCGCGTCGCGCGTGGTGGTTTGCGCTGGTCTGACAGGCGCGATGACTTCCGCACGGAAGTCTTGGGCTTGGTGAAGGCTCAGATGGTGAAGAACGCGCTCATTGTTCCAACTGGAGCCAAGGGTGGTTTCTACCCGAAGCGTTTGCCAGACCCGGCTGTGAATCGCGATGCATGGGGCGCAGCTGGACAGGCGGCTTATGAGGTGTTCATTCATGCGTTGTTGGACGTCACCGATAATTTGGTGGTCGAAGGCGGTCAGCAAAAGACGGTACATCCCGAACGCACGGTTCGCTACGACGACGATGACACGTACCTAGTGGTTGCGGCCGACAAGGGTACAGCGCGATTCTCTGATGTTGCGAACAAGATTGCAGTAGATCGTGGCTTCTGGCTACAGGATGCTTTCGCTTCAGGTGGTTCCACTGGATATGACCACAAGGCGATGGCGATTACGTCCCGTGGTGCGTGGAAGTCGGTGGAGCGTCACTTCCGTGAGCTGGGTGTGAATACCGCGACCGACGAGTTCACCGTCGTGGGGATTGGTGACATGAGTGGTGACGTGTTTGGTAACGGTATGTTGCGCTCCGAACACACCCGTTTGGTGGCGGCTTTTGATCACCGTGACATTTTTATTGACCCTAACCCTGATGCAGCCACGTCGTATCACGAGCGGAAGCGCTTGTTCGAGCTGCCTCGTTCCAGCTGGCAGGACTACAACCGTGACCTGATTTCAACCGGCGGTGGAGTGTTCTCGCGGTCGTCGAAGTCGATCGAAGTATCGGCCCAAGCCGCAGAAGCTTTGGGAATGAAAGCCGGTGCGTACACCGCGCCGGATCTGATTCGTGCGATTCTGTGTGCCCCCGTTGACCTGGTCTACAACGGGGGAATCGGAACGTATATCAAGTCTGAGAGTGAAACTCACGCACAGGTGGGTGACAAAGCGAACGACGCAGTCCGCGTGAATGGCGCCGATCTGCGTGCCCGTGTCGTGGGCGAAGGTGGAAACCTGGGAGTTACCCAGCTGGGACGTATTGAAGCCGCATTGAACGGACAGAAGATCAATACGGACGCTGTGGACAACTCAGCGGGTGTGGACTCTTCGGACAACGAAGTGAATATCAAACTGCTTCTGTCTACGCTGATTGAACATGGGCACCTCCCAGCGGAAGAGCGTGTGAGCGTGCTGGAATCAATGACTGACGAAGTCGCTGATCTTGTTCTTGCAAACAACTACACACAGAACGTGGTGATGGGAGAAGCGCGCAGCAACAGCTTGCGGTTGACTGGCACTCTCAGCCGTCTCATGAAGTATCTGGAGAACAATCAGGCACTGGACCGGGCCGTTGAGTTCCTTCCCACAAGTAAGGAGCTCACAAGGCGTGTGTCAGAACGCGGAGTGGGCCTTACATCGCCTGAACTGGCCGTTTTGCTTGCGTATGTGAAGATGAACGCCGCCGATGCAATTCTTGCATCAGACGTTCCAGACGAACCGTTTATGAAGAAGCATATGTTGCAGTATTTCCCTCGCACCTTGACGGAGAAATACGGTGACCAGCTGACTGACCATCCGTTGTTCCGTGAAATCGCAACCGCGCACCTGGTTAACCGCATGGTTGACCGCGGTGGTTTGACGTACATCTTCAGGCTTGTTGAAGAAACTGGAGCGTCGATTCCGCACATTGCTCGCGTCTTCACCACTGTGAGCGAAGTGTTCGATCTAGAGGAACACTTCAACGAGATTTGCGCGTTGGACAACAAGGTGGACACCGCGACCCAGGTGGCCTTGCAAAATAATTACATTCGACTCCTTGACCGGGCATCGCGCTGGTTTGTTAACCAGGCCCCGGACTTCTTCGTGGTCGAAGACGAGATTGCGCGCTACCGTCCCACCGTGACTGAGCTTCGTCCGCAGCTACCCACGTTGGTGCGCGGCTCTGACCGCGACAAACTCGAAGGCCGTGTTGGTGATTTCGTGCGCCACGGGGTGCCCACCGATTTGTCGTACCGTGCGGCGGGAATGCTTGACGAGGACGCGTTGCTCACGGTTGCCCAGATTGCCGCGACCTCGGAAACGGACGCGGAAGAAATTGCCGAAATCTACTTTGGTGTGACCGAACTGATCCACGGGGTCAAGATCCTAGAAAACATCGGTGCCCTGGACCGCTCCTCGCGGTGGACTGCGCTAGCTCGCGGTGCGTTGCGGGACGACTACTACCAAGCTACGGCTGCGATTGTGGACGCGGTGTTGGATTCGACTCAATCCGACAAAGCAACCGCACAAGACCGATCTGACGATCGTCTTGCGCAGTGGCAGGTGCACAACGAAACATCTTTGCGGAAGGTCCGTGCGACCGCTGATGAGGTTCTTTCGCTCGACCACGTCGATCAAGCGCCTTTGTCAGTGTTGTTGCGCATGATCCGTTCACTGGTGCGTTCGACCGTGTACCAATCCCAGCTGGACTAGTACATGAGCGCATTTGCTGATCTGCTCAGTAGTAAGGGAATCACTGACGAAGACGATATCGAGTGGTTGCATCTGCTTGTCGAAGACTGGCAAATGATCGCCGACCTTGCCTTCGCCGATCTCGTCTTGTGGGTGAAAGTGGGCGAAACGTTTACTGTGGTCGCACACTGTCGGCCCAATACAGGTTCGATGGTGTACCCGCATGACGAAATCGGCACCGTGGCAAACGACGCCGAAAGGTCGCTGATTGCCGATGCGATGGAGTCTGCCCAACCCCGCCAGTACGATTCGGAAGATGGCTTGTTGCAAGGGGCCGAGGCTGTTCCAGTTGTGCGTGATGGCTCAGTGATCGCTGTTCTCACCATCCATTCCGATGTGGAGCGCAAAGCGAACTATTCACGCATGGAGCGCAATTATCGTTCGGCTGGCGTGATGCTTTTGTCGATGATTGCCGAAGGCTACTTTCCCGATGTGGAAGCACCGTCGGGTGTGCGGCGTGGTGAGCCTCGCGTGGGCGATGGCATGCTCGTACTCAACCGTGAAGGTCGTGTGCGGTATGCCTCGCCCAATGCGATTTCGGTTTTGTACCGCTTGGGGTACAAAGGCGAACTCGAGGGGCGTTATTTAGCGGAATTGATGTCGGATCTGCTGTCGAAACTGCGACCGGTGGATGAGATCCTTCCGCTGGTCCTTACCGGCCGCGCCGCCTGGCGGACAGAGCTGGAATCGAAGAAAGTTTCGGTGGCCCTGCGTTCCATTCCGTTCCGTCGCGGCGAGTTCCGAACCGGGGCGTTGCTGCTTGTGCGTGACATTTCTGAGATTCGTCGGCGTGAGAGAGATCTGTTGTCGCGAGACACGATGATCCGCGAAATGCATCACAGGGTGAAAAACAACCTGCAGACCGTTTCCGCCCTTTTGCGCCTTCAACGTCGTCGAGTGGAATCTCCTGCGGCTCGGGCGGCTTTGGAAGAAGCGATGCGCAGGGTTTCTGTGATTGCGGTTGTGCATGACGTACTGAGCCAGGGGGTCGATCCCGAGGTCGATTTCGATGAAGTTGTCAGCAAGGGCGTGCGCTTGGGTCCGACTTTGGCGAACCCAAACAAAAACATTGAGCTGGAGCAGATTGGTAAATTCGGAACAATTTCCTCAGCCGACGCGACGTCGCTTGCGCTCGCCGTCACCGAACTCGTAACGAACGCAATTGAACACGGGTTCGTGTGCGAATCAGAAGATGACCCCGTGTATGGAAACGTATGGATTCGCTCGCGTCGATACGACGATCGGCTTGAAGTCGTTATTGCAGACAACGGTGTTGGACTCCGCGAAGGTGAAGGCCCCGGTAACGGTTTGGGTACTCAAATCGTCAAGACGTTAGTGACAACTGATTTGGATGGAACGATTGAGTGGCGCGATCGGGACGGCGGAGGGACCGAGGTGGCTGTGGACTTCCCGCTGCGTTCAGGGGCCTAAGGCCTTGGTGCTCGTCCGCCTTAGCCTGCTCGGCGTGCTCGAGCTGCACGACGTTTGAGTGCGCGACGTTCGTCTTCGCTCAAACCTCCCCAAACGCCTGCGTCCTGTCCGGTTTCAAGGGCCCACTGAAGGCACGTCTCTGCGACCTCACAGCGGTGGCAGACGCTTTTTGCTTCTTCGATCTGAAGGAGGGCTGGGCCAGTGTTGCCTATGGGGAAGAAAAGTTCAGGATCCTCGTTGAGGCAAGCTGCACGGTGACGCCAGTCCATGGTGTCCTTTCTCAGGTTTTCCGCGTGCATATGGCGCATGGTCGGCGTGCACGGGGGTGGGAAGAAAATTCTTGGTTAACCTAAGATTCACACAATGGCAAGCCTGATACAAGGGGGCTGCGGTGTGAAATTTCTGACAGCACAAAACTCTTGCGCATTAAGCTCGAGCGTGCCTCGAGTCGTCTTTGACGTACTAACAGTAACCCTGGTCTTTGGAATAGTCATATTGGCTGACACAATGGAAGCGTGAAAAACGTTCTTGACCCTTCGCAAAATCGTGTCGTGATTATTGGTGGCGGACCAGGCGGGTACGAAGCTGCCCTGGTGGCCGCGCGTTCTGGTGCCGACGTTAGGCTCATCGAGAAGAACCCCACTGGTGGATCAGCTGTTCTCACTGACGTGGTGCCGTCTAAGTCTTTGATCGCAACCGCCGAGGTCATGGTTGAGTTCACCGAATCCTCGCAGCTTGGGTTACGCGTGGGTGAGGGAGAAGCCGACCTGAACGGGCAGGTGTGGGTAGATCTTGCGGCTATGAACCGTCGCATTATGAAACTGGCGAATGCACAAGCCAGTGACATTCATGACTCTTTGGTGTCAGAAGGCGTAAAGGTGATTACCGGCGAGGGCCGTCTGACGAGTGCATCTGAAGTGCATGTGACAGAAAACAACGGAACGGAATACGAACTCAGCGCAGACACAATTCTGATTGCTGTGGGTGCGCACCCACGTGAATTGTCATCAGCAATGCCAGATGGTGAGCGTATTCTTTCGTGGACTCAGCTGTACAACCTAAAAGAACTACCCGAACACCTGGTTGTGGTCGGTTCAGGTGTGACAGGTGCGGAGTTCGCCTCTGCATACAACGCGTTGGGAAGCGAAGTGACGCTGGTGTCGAGCCGTGACCGGGTGCTTCCGGGGCAGGACGAAGATGCGGCCGAGGTGATTGAGTCGGCTTTCCGCCGTCGCGGCATGAATGTGCTGTCACGGTCGCGTGCCGATTCGGTCACGCGCACCGACGACGGTGTTGAAGTGGTGCTGGCTGATGGGCGTAAAGTGCGCGCGAGCCACTGTCTTATGGCTGTGGGCTCGATCCCGAACACGTCTGAACTGGGCCTGGAAGAAGCTGGAGTCCATGTTGAGGACAGCGGGCACATTATTGTCGACGGAGTCTCTCGCACCTCGGTCCCGGGAATCTACGCGGCAGGAGACTGCACTAGCGTGTTCCCCTTGGCATCGGTTGCTGCTATGCAAGGACGGATTGCCATGTGGCACGCCTTGGGTGATGCGGTTGCGCCGCTGAAACTGCGAAACGTCGCTTCGAACGTGTTTACGGCCCCTGAGATTGCCACGGTCGGTTTTACTCAAGCCGATCTAGCGACTTCGGGGCACGATGTCGAATGGTCAATGGTGTCGCTTGCGACGAATCCGCGTGCCAAGATGCAAGGTAATGAAGAGGGCTTTATTAAGGTGTTTGCGCGCCGTGGATCGGGTTCAGTGCTCGGGGGAGTGGTCGTGGGGCCCAAGGCTAGCGAACTCATTACCCCGATTGCGCTCGCTGTTGAGAACCGTTTGACGGTGGACCAGTTGTCGTCCACGTTCATGGTGTACCCGTCGGTGAGCGGATCGCTGTCAGAAGCAACGCGTCGTTTGCACCACCGGCGTGAATTCCGCGACTAGAGAGCGACAATATAGTTTGGGCCCGGACTTCAGTCCGGGCCCAAACTATATGCGCAGGTTGAGTTTATTGAAACTTCACCAGTGGTGCGCCCGACTTCACAGCCGATCCAGCCTCCACACATACTTCACTGACAGTGGCGGTACGGGTAGCGGTAAGTGGTTGCTCCATTTTCATCGCTTCGATGACTGCCAGGCGGTCCCCTTCGTTCACGGTGTCACCCGGCTGAACGTCAACAGCGACGATGGTTCCCTGCATGGGGGCGGTGAGGTCACCTGAGTTGGCGGCGATGCGGGTGGTTTTCCGTCGCCGAGGTGGTTTCACCTTAGTCTGTTGCCCGCCGGTGGTGAGGCTTGCAGGTACTTTCACGGTGAGACGGTGGCCGTCGACCTCTACTACGACATCGGTGGTGGTGTCTTCCGGACTGGTCTCTGCTGTGAGTTCTTGCGCCGCTGAGAACGTGGGCATGAATTCGTTTTCGAGCCACAGTGTGTAAACCGAAAAGTCAGTGGTGAACGCAGGGGTTTGCACGAGTTCGCGGTGGAGGGGGAGGAGCGTGGCGACGCCGTGAAGAACATATTCGTCTAGAGCGCGCTTTGCTCGGGCCAGAGCTTGTTCACGGTTTTCACCTGTCACGATGAGTTTGGCTAGCATGGGGTCGAAGTCGGTGCCTACCGTTGTGCCTTCTTTAACCCCGGAATCCATGCGGATACCAGGGCCTGCAGGTTCGTGAAGTTCGACAATCCGGCCGGTTGCTGGAATAAACCGGTTAGCTGGGTTTTCAGCGTTGATGCGGAACTGGAAGGCGTGGCCACGAGGAGTGGGCATGGTGGCCGGAAGGTGTTCACCGCGAGCAATTTTGAGCTGCCACGCCACCAGGTCGACCCCGGTGACTTCTTCCGTAATCGTGTGCTCAACCTGAATGCGAGCGTTTGCTTCCATGAACGTGATGGTGCCGTCTTGGCCCAACAGGAATTCGCACGTAGCAGCTCCCATGTAGCCCACGTGGGAGAGGATCTTTTGGGATGCTTCAACCAACACCTGGTTCTGGTCATCCGTGAGGAAAGGTGCGGGCGCTTCTTCAATGACTTTTTGGTGACGTCGTTGGAGCGTGCAGTCGCGGGTTGAGACAACGACGACATTGCCGTGTGAGTCAGCCAGGCACTGGGTTTCGATGTGACGTGGTCGGACGATCTGTTTTTCAAGAAGGCATTCGCCACGGCCAAATGCGGCAACTGCTTCACGGCTGGCTGATTCGAGGGCTGACGGAAGGTCTTCGCTGGTGGCTGCAGTGCGGAAACCTCGACCTCCACCACCGTGAACGGCTTTCACCGCTATCGGGTAGCCAATAGTGTCCGCAATGTTGAGTGCGTCTTCGATGTCTGTGACGGCTCGACCCGAGCCCGGTGTTGTGGGCGCGCCTACAGCTTCAGCAACTGCGCGAGCTCCAGCTTTGTCGCCCAGGGCCTCAAGAGCGTCTGGGTCTGGGCCGATCCATGTGAGGCCAGCTCCAGTGACCGCGCGGGCGAATTCAGGGCTTTCAGCAAGGTAGCCGTACCCGGGGTGAATGGCTTGGGCGCCGGAACGGTGGGCAATGTCGATGAGGGCGCGCATGTCCAGATATGTTGTGGCCGCGCCTGTTCCCGGGAGCAGCCATGCGTCATCAGCAAACCGAACGAAATCGGCATTGGACTCAGCGCTGGTGTATACGGCAACCGACTGTAGTCCAAGGTCACGGCATGCACGAACGATGCGTAGTGCGATCTCACCGCGGTTAGCGATAAGAACCTTTGAAAACTGGGCGCTCATTCAATCTCCCGTTACGAAAATCCGACGAGGTAAATCTATGAGAGCTTGCTAACGTCTCCAAATCTTTTGTAGAAATGGCACAAAACTACGTCGAAGTTATTTTCCATAGGTCGGGCCAGTTGACACCCAGTTTGGTGATGAGGGTGCGTGCGAGTGGAATGCTCAGCCCAATGACATTCGTGTGATCGCCCTCAAGCGATTCAACAAAAGCTGCCCCGTATCCATCAATTGTCAAAGCGCCAGCCACATGAAACGGTTCGCCCGTCGCACAGTATGCGGCAATTTCTTCATCGCTGACGGGAGCAGTATGAAGAACAGTGGACCCAACAGCATCGGCGTGGTCTACCAGATCCCAGCCAGTGTGCCCTGGGCGTAAAACAGCGATGTAATGCCCCGTGTGGAGGACAGCAGACCTGCCTCGCAAACGTTTCCACACCTCGGTCGTGGCCTGCGTGTCACCCGGCTTGCCCACCGATTCACCGTCTAACTCAAGGAGCGAATCACACGCGATCAGAACACACGTGTCAGCCGAACCGATGAGCTCCTCATGCGGATCTTTAGCGAGAACGTTAATGACCGCCTTGGCTTTAGTCTGGGCGAGAAGGGCAACCTCGTCGACGACTGACTGTGGAGAAACTCGCTCAACAACAGCGTGTTCGTCGACCTGAGGGCGGAAGACTACCGGTTCAATCCCAGCATTGCGCAATAGGGACAGCCTGCTGGGTGAACTCGACGCGAGAACGGTGGCAACAGTACTCACAGCTACTCCTGTACATCCGGTGTGGACAAAATTTGAGCGTCAAGATCGGCTGAAATGCGCGCAAGAACTGCAGCAACGATCTGCCTGTAACCCAGGGGAGAAGGGTTGCGGCGCGAATCGGCTAGGAGCCCAACGTGTGCAGTTCCCGACAAGACCTGGTTTAGCGAAATGGGGAGTGCGTGTGAACTCACCGCCGCGAGCCACTGCGAACCAGCCACCACTCGGGAGGAACGTCGAAGGATCGTGCGGAGTGGGCGGCGAACTCCCGGAAATAAACCCAGGTTAGGGCATGTGAGAACCACAACGCGGTACCCGCCTTCACGTTCCAAGCGGTTGAGAGCGCGACTAAAAACAGCCACACCACTTCGGGTTACGCTGGGGCGAACAAGGTCAGCTGAACCCATTGAAATAACCGCGAAACGTGGCCCTGCTGAACCCGAACGCGAGCGACGCATCCGAGAATCTGCCAACACTGCCGCAATCTGTGCGCTCATCTCTTCGCCTCGGGCTCCGGGCTGAGTGCAGGCACGCACGCGGACGCGTTGACCCAGCAAGGTGGAAAGACCTCGGCCCATAAGGACGGCTGGGGAAAGCGCCCCCGGTCCCATTTTCGCGATCCACGAATCACCAACTACTGCTAACGCGGGTAGGTCTTCGGAATGAGTGTCTAAGGGCGCCGAGGCCGTTGCCGCTTCCGTTGAGGCATGATCTGGGCCAATCGTCATGGCGATGTCTTCGGCAGGCAAGTTGAGGTCGCGTTCGAAGAGGTCGCGCATCCGATTTGATTGCATGCGCAACATCGCTACCCCCGCCCCAGCAATGAGGGGGAGTGAGAGCGATGCAACAAGAAGTTTCGTGGATGCTTTCATCGATTTGAGTCTATGGATAAAAGCGGCGGTAAGCTATTTCACATGAACCCGAAGAGCCGTCGAAAACCCATTCTGGGTAGGTGGTTGCGCAACGTGAACAACGTGCGCCAAGCGGAACCACAACCTACGCAGGCCATCAGTTTGGATGATTTTAACGATCGCGAAATTGAGCAGGCGCGTGAAGAGAGTCAGAAGCCGCCGTACGTTGCGCCAGGTTTGAAGCTGGCAGCGGCGTGGAGCTGGCGTTTTCTTATTGTTATCGCTGCTGTAGCGGTCGCCTTCTGGGGGCTGTCCAAAGTCTCAATTCTTGTGTTGCCGTGCTTGATCGCGTTACTGCTTGCTGCTCTTATGGCACCGGTTGTGAGTTTTTTGGATCGCCACAAGTGGCCGCACTCTCTTTCAGTGGTCACCACTTTTCTTGGTTTCCTTCTTGTGGTTCTGGGGCTGCTCGCGTTTACGGGGCAGCAGATTGTCGTAGGCTTCCCAGCTCTTGCTCACCAGGTCGTTCTGGGCGTGAACAAGCTGAACGTTTTCATCCAGAACAACCCGTTTGGTGTTGACTCCACGGTCATCACCAGTTACGTGGATGAGGTAAACAGCAAGGCGCTGGATTGGCTACAGAAATCACAGGGCAAGATTGCGTCTGGAGCGTTGGGTGCTGCGTCGAGTATTGGAAACTTTGTCACAGGCCTGTTGATCACCCTGTTTGCGTCGTTCTTCTTCCTCTTTGACGGCGGGCGCATTTTCAACTGGTTTGTACGGTTGCTACCAAAGCCAGCCCAACCTAAGTCAGTTGCCGCAGCCGTTAACGGTTGGAACTCACTCGTTCAGTATGTACGTGTTCAGGTTTTGGTTGCAGCAATTGATGCGGTTGGTATCGGTATCGGTGCCTTTGTCCTGGGAATCCCGTTGGCTTTTCCGTTGACCGTGTTGGTCTTCTTGGCGTCGTTCATCCCGTTGGTAGGTGCCGTGCTTACAGGTGTTATTGCTGTGCTCGTGGCTCTTGTCTCCAAGGGGCTGGTGACTGCCATCATTATGCTTGTTGTGGTCATCGCTGTGCAGCAATTGGAAGGAAACGTGCTGCAGCCGTTCCTCATGGGTAAAGCCGTCTCGGTTCACCCGCTGGCAGTCGTTTTGGCGGTGACCGGTGGTGGTGTCCTGTTCGGTATCCCGGGAGCCTTGTTTGCCGTTCCGTTTGTCGCCATGCTCAACACGGTGGTGCTTACGCTTAGCGGAGATGCTACGTACATGGAGAAAGCCAATGACGCATTGGCCAAACTTCACGGAGATAGTGACGCTTTAGCGAAAGCGAAGAAAGCTACGTCAGACCACGTGGAAGCCCAAAAGGCGAAGGAAAACGCGGAGGCGTCTTCCGAGTCCAAATCCTAGGTTCGGTGAAAGAGCAAAGCCGTGGAGCCAATAGGCTCCACGGCTTTGCTCTTTCAGACGAGTCAGTATGCTTTTGCCGACTCGATGGTTACTTCGATCATGCGACCGTTGGGAGCTTCATACTCCACTTTGTCGCCCACCTTTTTACCGTTCACGGCCGTACCCAATGGGGACTTCTCAGAAAAGACGTCAACGTGGTCTTCTTCTGAAATGATTTCGCGTGAACCCAAGAGGAACTCGATTGTGCGGCGTCCCATTTTGAGCGTGACGAGTTTTCCGGGAGTGACAGTGGACTCATCGCCGTCCGGTTCACTCACATTTGCGTTCTGAAGCAGGTGCTCGAGTTCGCGAATGCGTGCCTCAAGCTTCCCTTGCTCTTCACGTGCTGCGTGGTAGCCACCATTTTCTTTCAGATCGCCTTCGTCACGAGCAGCTTCGATGCGCTCAGCAATTTCCGTGCGACCGGGCCCCGACAGATGCTTGAGCTCATTGGAGAGACGTTCAAACGCTTGGGGTGTGAGCCACGTCTGGTCTGCGGTGTTTTCCGCGGTCATAATTGTGCCTTTCTATGCTGCGCCAATGGTCGTTTGGCTAGCTGGAACAAAACATATCCCGGGTCCCTCTAGAAGGAACTCGGGATACATTAAACCGCTATTCTATCCCACATAGACGCAAGATTCCACGTTCCCTTGTGCCCCTTTTTGTGTCGTTCGGACATCAACGCGGTCATGGTGCACGGATGAGGAGTTCGCGTCAGCGTCAGCTGGGATAGTGATTTCTTTGTAGCCCACAACTGCTTCGTACTGGTTCTTAATAATGGCCGCACATCGAATGTCTCGGTGGACGTCTGGGACAATCGAAAAAGTTAAGGATGCGTTACCGGCGTCGTGCGCTGTGAAGTTTGATGTTTGAGGTGCGTGCGGATGTGTGCGTGGTTTAAACGCAAGAAATGCTGCTCCGGCTATGAGGATGACGACGACAACGGCCAGTGCAACCAGGAGCGGGTTTTTCTTATTGCCCGTCGTTGTGCGACCGTAGCGAGAGTCAAGTGATTCCATGGGGGCTTTCGTAAACGCGAGGTAAAACGACTAATCTATGATAGTTGCTCTCATCATATAGATCACTAAGGGGATACATGTATTCGGCCCTTCGGTTGCTTGCAGTTCACGCGCACCCAGATGACGAATCGTCAAAAGGCGCGGCTACAACAGCTATGTACACCTCACTGGGCGCCCGCGTGCTGATTGCAACAATGACTGGGGGAGAAGCCGGGGACATTCTCAACCCTGCCTTAGCTGACTCACCGGCAGCAGAACGTGACATCGCGGAACTTCGTCGTCGCGAAATGGCCACTGCAGCATCCATTCTCGGTGCCGAACACCAGTGGGTAGGATTTGTCGACTCTGGGCTTCCTGACGGCGACTTTGAAACGAATGTGCCTCACGGGTGCTTCTACCGCGTGCCGGCCCATGTTGCTGCGCGTCCCTTGGTCAACATTATTCGACGGTTTAAACCGCACGTCATCACCACGTATGACGAACTTGGCGGATACCCACACCCGGACCATATTCATACGCACACCGTGACGATGGAAGCGGTTCGGTCGGCTGCGGATCAAACGGAACATGCTGAACTTGGCGAACCGTGGAGTGTGCAAAAGGTGTATTACAACCAGGACCTGTCTCCAGCAAAGTGGATGCGGGTCCACGCCTTGTTGGAAGAAAAGGGGCTCGAGTCGCCGTTGGACGGCATGGTCAAGAAGTACAAGGAACGCCCTAGCAGGGAAACCTGGCTCACTGCTCGCATCGAATCACAAGAATTCATGGACACAGCGCGTCGGGCGCTTTTGGCCCACGCAACTCAGATTGACCCCAACGGGGGCTTCTTCTCTGATATCCGCAAACTCGCCTCGGAATACTGGCCCACAGAAGAATTTGAACTCGCAATCGACAACACTGGTCGTAGCCTTGACCCCCGTACCGACTTCGCCGAAAGCGATCTCTTCGCAGGAGTCACCCTAGAAGACGGCACAGTTATTGGCGAAGACGAACTGAAACACGCGTGTGCTAAACGTTCAGGAGAGCAGCCATGACAATGACCACTTTTGCTGTGTGGGCAGCGACAGCTCCACCTTCACAGGCACCCATCCCAGACGAAGAGCTCGTAACACCTGGGACTATCGGTTTCTTGGTCACGCTTGCAGTTGTCGTCGCAGGGATCGTGCTGGCCAACCTCGCGGCTCGCAAAGTGAGAAAGCTCCGCGCACGTGACGGCGCGGTTGAATCCAACGCTTTGCCGGTGCGCGTAGACCCTCGTCAATCGCGGGAAGAAGCCGAAGCGATCTTGAAGCAAAAACAGCACAACCAGAAGGACGAATCCTAGCCAGGAACGACCTCGGCGGTCTTTGCGCCCCTAAAATGCGGCCACTGCCGACACGAGGATGGCCGCCAGGTGGCACCCGTACCCAATCACGGTCGCGGTGTGGAAGATTTCGTGAAAACCGAACTGTGCAGGAAACGGGTTGGGGCGCTTCAAACCGTAAATGACCGCACCTGTGATGTAGGAAGCCCCTCCGATCACAATGAGGATTCCTGCGGCCAGATTGTGCATCCACATGGACGGGATGAAACCAATTCCGGCGATTCCAATACCGATGTAGACGGGGACGAAAAGCCAGCGTGGTGCGCTGATCCAGATGAGGCGGAAAATCACGCCCAAGATTGCGCCTGTCCAGATGATGCCCAAAAGCCACCACGACGCTGGCGGGTCCAACAGCAGCACGGCAAGTGGTGTGTACGTTCCGGCCGTGATGAGGAAAATATTCGCGTGGTCGAGTCGGCGCAACAAAATGCGCACGCGGACACGCCACGAACCCCGGTGGTACATGGCGGACGTGCCAAAGAGCATCATGCCTGTGATGGCGAAAATTGCGGAGGCTAAACGTGACAGGATTGTGGGGCACAAAATGACAGCGGCCAGTCCGCCAAGGACGGCCAAAGGAAACGCTCCTGCGTGAATCCAACCACGCCAACTGGGGCGGATCTCCATAAACCGGGTGATGTCAACGCGCAAATTGCGCAATCGGCGGGCGCGTTGAGAGTTTGCTGCCGCTATTCTTCGGTCAGTTTTTCTGTCATTAACCGGATCGAGTGTGTCATGAGCGCCCATATACCTATTCTAGGTGTTGCGCCTGGTGCCTCAGACTCGGCCCATGCTCAAGTTATACAGTAGTGGTAGAGAACGTGAGGAGGGCGAGTGCGCAGGCAAATCGCAGGCTGGCTGTATCGGTTGTACAACCGTCAGATTGTGCGCGAACTCGCCCCGTCTGACCGCATTCCACGACATGTGGGTGTGATTACCGACGGCAACCGCAGATGGGCCAAAGAATTTGGCGCCACCACTGAACAAGGGCATCGGGCAGGAGCCCAAAAGATTGTTGAGTTTCTGGGCTGGTGCGATGAAATTGGCGTTGAAGTGGTCACCCTGTACGTGCTGTCGCGGGAAAATCTTCAACGCACGCCGGCCGAAGTTGAGGCTCTGGTCGCCATCATCTCTGACATGGTTGAACAGATCGCTCAATCAGACAAGTACGCCGTGAACCTGGTGGGCGATTTGAGCGTTTTACCGGAGGCGTTGAGGGCCCGCCTAGAATCTGCACAAGAGAGGTCGCGTGCGGGACGTCCTCGCGTCCACGTTAACGTGGCTGTGGGGTATGGCGGACGCCAAGAAATCGTGAATGCGATCAAGTCGTATTTGCGAGCAGAATCCGCCGCCGGAACCAGCATGGAAGATGCCATTAACGCGCTCACAGAAGAACGCTTGGCGGAACACCTGTATACCAAGGGCCAGCCGGACCCTGATCTCATCATCCGATCCTCCGGAGAACAGCGGTTAAGTGGCTTCCTTATCTGGCAAAGTGCGTA
>CABTZC010000016.1 GCA_902489185.1 uncultured Brevibacterium sp.
CGGCGGGGCACAGTTTCACGCCGGACGGCGCACGCACGATCTTGATGTTGGGGTCGGCTGTGGGTGTTGCCGAGGCCCCGTTTGTGGCGCCATCGGTTGCGCCGTCCGTGGCTCCGTCCGTCGCTTCGTCTGTTGCGCCGTCTCCAGACTCGACCGTTGCGGACTCCGTTGGTTCTGGCGTTTCTGTCGCCTCGGTTGGCGTGGATGTCGCCGTTGGAGTCGCCGAGGTCGTTGGAGCTGTTGTCGCTTGAGGCGTGGGCTCGTCTTTTTTCACGAAGGGCGTAGTGATCGGGAACTTCAGAGTTGAGTTGTTGAAGTACGCAGATTGTTTACAGTCGACTGTCGCTGGGTTCGCTCCGCCTACTGCGAACTTGAGGATGCCTGCGAAGTCGGTCCATTCATCGGGAGCGCCATCTTTAGTCATGGATCGGCTTCCGTATCCTACGCAGTACACGCCTGGTTTGCTGAACTTCCACGTCCCAAACAAGTCGCGAGTAGCGTTTGCGCGGTGTCGCACTTTGCTAACCGTGTTGTGTCGCAGTTCGAGTGATCCAGCCCATTCTTTGGATTCAGACGATTCAATGGCAGGTTTCTTCCCTGGTTTAGGTTCGTCTTTGACCGACTTCTTGGCGTGTGGGTTGACCGTACCGTTGCGGTAGTGGGCGGTTGCACCTTCAGGCGCGTCGATGAGGTTGAACTGGAACTGTTGCAGGGGCGCATCGCCGCTGAACGAGAACCCTAGATCGCTCGTGTCCTTGGCGACTGTGTAGTACGGCTCTTCGGTTGTGGGGTCGGCTTTGCCTGCCGGGTCCAGGGGCAGCATGTGCGCGCCGGATTGGCTTTCCCGTGGAGTGTTTTGGGCGTCGCAGTCCGCGGTGATGTTTTGGGCTGCTTGCTTCCAGTCTTTTCCGACTGCAATGGTCAGGTTGGTGGTTTTTTGAGTGAGCGTGGGGGCGGTTGCTGGGAACGAGTTACCCAACTGGAACGTTTCACGCAGATGCGAAACCGTCACTGCCACGCAGAACACGGAAACGTCCGGTTCTTCCTCTTCCGGCGCTTCCGGATCCTGCGGCCCATCCGTAGGTTCCGTGTCAGTAGTTGACTCAGTGCCAGGCGTTGTCTCATCGTCTGGGGTTGCCGTTTCCTCTGGGGTCGCTGTTTCTCCTGGTGTAGATTCGCTGTCTACCAGGTCATTCGGCGTTTCAGCAGGAGTGGCCTGCTCCTCGTTAGAAACGTTAGTTCCGCCGGGAACCGGGGTAAGCGGAGGGTCTACAACGGCATCCTCTGTAGGTTGTCCGCTTTGAGTGGGTGTGTGTTCGGGTGTGGCCGAGGTCGTTGGCGTTGGTGTGGTTTCAGGAGTTTCCGTGAGGTCGTCTACCTGTACCTGTGTGAGTTCCCACGAGAGTGGGTATTCGTGGTCGACGTCGAACACCCGGGATGGGTTTGAGCTTGTGGGCGAGTAGGTAGACACCTTGTGTTTAGTTGCGTCGGAAGTGATGTCGACGCGTGCGTCTGCTTTCTTCTCACCATTGGGCTTGACAACTTTAGCGCCAGTAATCGACACGCTCACTGGTTGATCTTGGGGTTTGAGGTCGTGGGGGCGAATAAAGGAGTTAAACGTCCCATCCTCGGCTCCAATGATGACGTCACTTGTGGGCAAGGCCTTGTCCTTGTCCCGCGGGTCATCAATAGTAAGGCCGTCCTCACCGACCCTCAAAGAGGGTCGGTCGAGGAGCTTGCGGTCCTTTGCACTGGCCGCCGGTTGCGCGTCCGACCGTTCGTTAGAAACGATCGTGGGCGCCGCCTCGACAAAGTGTCCAGGCATGATGACTAGTGCAAGCACCGCGGCCGCTACTGTGGGGATTGCGCCGGGTACTCGCGGACTGGGAAACATCCGCACGAGTATTCTCCTGAGGGGGTGTGCCTTTATTTGGCCAAGAACGAGTAGACCATACAAAAGTTAACACACAGAAAACTCGCCGTTACACCTAAACGTCCGTTAAGCTTCCCACCAGGAGTAATACGAAAAATGAAGTACCGCCAATGCGCAAGACACCTTGCTTCTCAACGCGCCTGAAATACCCTACGACTTCATAAGCCTCGAACGAATGAGGAACCGCTTTCCCGTAGGCGACTCAACCGAAAAACCCGAGCCACGCCCCTTCACCACATCAACAGTGATGTGAGTATGTTTCCAGTACTCGAACTGGGCTTTCGACATCCAAAACTCGCACTGCGCGGCAGCTTCTTCCACCTCGGGCAAGGTGAAAACCCCTAACAGCACGTCACTGTCCCCAGTAAGGAACTCCCCTGCCGGGTAGCACATGGGAGCCGAACCGTCACAACATCCGCCGGATTGGTGAAACATCAGCGGCCCGTGAACGCCCACCAGTTCGACCAACAGGTCCACAGCTTCCTGGGTGAGAGCCACCCTGGAGTGACTTTCACCCGGGGGCGCCGGCGCCTCTAGTACCGGCGCCCCCGCCTGCATGTCACTCATTAGAACAGACCAGTGGGCTGTTCGGAGTAGCTCACCAGCAAGTTCTTCGTCTGCTGGTAGTGGCTGAGCATCATGAGGTGGTTCTCACGCCCAATCCCGGAATTCTTGTACCCACCGAACGCTGCATGTGCCGGGTACGTGTGATAGTTGTTCACCCACACACGTCCAGCCTGGATTTCGCGGCCAGCTCGGTAAGCCGTGTTGGTGTTACGGCTCCACACACCTGACCCAAGACCATACAGCGTGTCATTGGCAATGCTCAGCGCTTCGTCGTAGTCCTTGAACGAAGTCAGCGCGAGCACAGGACCAAAGATTTCCTCTTGGAAGATGCGCATGCTGTTGTTCCCGCGGAACACGGTGGGCTGAACGTAGAAGCCACCGGCCAGATCGCCGTCAAGGTGAGCTTGCTCGCCACCTACGAGCACCTCGGCCCCTTCTTCCTTACCAATAGCCAGATACGACAGGATCTTTTCCAGCTGATCGTTGGACGCCTGCGCACCCACCATGGTGTTCGTATCCAGCGGGTTGTCTTGCACGAACTTCTTGACGCGCTCGATACCTGCTTCGACGAATTCGTCGAAAATGCTTTCCTGCACCAGGGCGCGCGAAGGGCACGTACACACTTCACCCTGGTTGAGCCCGAACATGGCAAGACCTTCCACCGCCTTGTTGTAGAAGTCGTCTTTTTGCTGGGCCACGTCTTCGAAGAAGATGTTGGGGCTCTTGCCGCCCAGCTCCAGAGTAATAGGGATGAGGTTTTGGGAGGCGTACTGCATGATGAGACGTCCCGTGGTGGTTTCACCCGTGAACGCAATCTTTGCGATGCGCGGGTTGGAGGCCAGTGGCTTACCGCATTCGACACCGAAACCGTTAACCACGTTGACCACGCCGGGAGGCAACAGATCGCCCACGATTTCCATGAGAACCATGATGGAGGCTGGGGTTTGTTCAGCTGGCTTGAGCACAACTGCGTTACCGGCGGCCAACGCTGGGGCGAGCTTCCAGATGGCCATGAGGATCGGGAAGTTCCACGGGATGATCTGGCCTACAACGCCCAGAGGTTCGTGGAAGTGGTAGGCGACGGTGTCTTCGTCGAGCTGGGACAGGTTGCCCTCTTGCGTACGGATCGCCGAGGCGAAGTAGCGCAAGTGATCAGCAGCCAGAGGGATGTCGGCGGCGAGGGTTTCGCGGATTGGCTTGCCGTTGTCCCAGGTTTCCGCAACGGCGATTTTTTCGAGATTTTCGTCGATGCGGTCGGCCATTGCGTGCAAGATTGCCGCGCGTTCTGCCGGGCTGGTTTTGCCCCACGCTGGGGCGGCTTTGTGAGCTGCGTCGAGGGCTAGTTCAATGTCGTCGGAGTTGGACTGGGCGGCTTCGCAAAAAACTTTTCCGGTGACGGGAGTAACGTTTTCGAAGTATTTTCCAGATTTTGGGGCGACCCATTCGCCACCAATGTAGTTGTCGTAGCGAGAGCGGAATTCGACTTTCGCTCCATCGGTTCCTGGCTGAGCGTAAACGGTCATGATACTCCTCGTTGAGTGTATTTCCGCCTCCGATTCTGGAGACTTGTAGGCACTCTAAGGGCAGACCAATAACTGATCAATCGTTAAGTTTGATGTGGACTGGTGGGTCTACACGTGCCTGTTCTACACCACTTGCCAATCAATCTGGCTGCCCTTTTTAAACACGGAAATGGGAATGGGCTGTTCAAGTGTGAACTCATACGATCCGCCATTCGCGATGGTCTTTTCAGCCCGGTGTTTTTGCATTGGGTCAGAAATCTTGAGAGGCGCTACACCGTTTTTGGGATTGTGGCCCAGATTGTAGCGACCGTGATCAACAAACTGCTTGCGCACTTTGTCCACCATCGTCAGGTTGTACGCCGGAGGCTCTGTGATTGAGTGCGTCCGCCCGTCCTCGAAGTACTCAATATGGAGTGCAAGGTAGGGTTCTTTCCCCATGGTGTCCGAGGTAGCAACATGCTTAGCTGTCACGGTTGCCCCGGTAATGCGGCCGGGGAGACCACCAGTGCGGAACACTCTCTTTGTGCCCTTGCGCATTCGGGTGATCATGAACATTCCCAGAAAGCCAACTGCCAGTATTGCCAGCATGACAAAGAAGAACCCATATGGAGGTCCGCCCGGTGGAAAGAAGTGTGAATCAAACATTGGGGTACTCCTTCTTACAGGGGTCCTTCTTACAGGGATCTTGCGATGACACCTCGCACGAACTGGCTTTCGTCAGCCTAACGCCCCAATCACTATGATCACCAGTGTCCCAATGATGAGGTATGGCCCCAGTGCAATCGCAGTTTTCATGGTCGCTTTGCGCATGATCATCAGCACGACTCCCACCGCAAAGCCCAAGAGCATGCCAATGAACGGGCCCAAGAGCAACGCGAACCAGCTGTAGGTTCCCAGCACTGCACCCATCGACAAGCCGAGTTTCACATCACCGAACCCGAACGCTCCCCCAGCAATGATGAACATGACGAAGAACGCGCCGAACAGGATGAGCATGCCAGCGCCACCGCGCAGGGCTGGCCCCCAGTCACCAGATACCAGTCCCCCAGCGACCAGCGCAATCACGCTCGCGCCTGCCGCCGGCAGCGTCACCACGTCGGGCAACCTGCGCTCAGCAAAGTCAATGGCGGCCAGGATCGGGGCAACCGCGACAAATACGGCTGCCACGTAGGCGCTTGGGTGGTTCCACCCATACGCAACCACCGTGACAAGGGCCAGCACGCCACCGGCAACGAACAGCGCAACTAGCACCCACCTCGGCGGGTTCCATGTCTCTAACAGGCGGTAACCGCGGTCGGTGGGTTCCACCTCGGTGGGGTTCTGGGCAGGTTCGCCGGAACCCAGGTCGTCATGATGTTCGCTCACTGCGCCACCTCCTCTTTTTTAGGTTTGCTGACCATGGAGGCGGCCGTGATGACTGCCCCCACGAAAAGCGCGTCGATGAGGAGTTCGACGAGCGCTAGGGAGTCGCTGGATACCGTGGCAATCAGGGCAAATGGGATGAGCGGGATAACCGCGCCTAACATGCCGGCGGGCACTAGGTTGAAAAGAATACGGCGCAGCGGCGCGTCGAGTTCCCACATGCGTTCAGCTGTCATTTTGGTGAGCCCAAACCGCCACAGCAGTACCAGTGCCACGAAGAGTAGGCGGGTGAATCCCGTTCCCAGGTTGAGTGCGAACATGGGTCCGAGGATTACGGCCGTCACGAACGCGATGAGGCTGACCGCCGCGTTCATGAGCAGGGATGTGTAAAACCCTTTTGCGTAAAACATCAGGACTCCGTCTCGCAGCTGACGAACGGTTCGAACTTGGCGTGTGGAAGGGCGAGGTCCGCGGCGTTGACTTCGCGAGCTTCCAAACCAGCCGTGGATTCGTGCATGAGGGCGTGCTTGGTGAAAGCCTCGGACAGGTGTTCTACGTCAAGGTCCGCCGAGGTGGCAAAGGTGGTTTCCGTAACGACGCCGGTGTCGCGGGCGCGGTCGCGCATAGCCGAGTACGGGTTTGTGGCTGTTTTGCCTTCCGCCACAGCTTTGTCGAAAAGACCGGTTTTTAAGGTGTCGACTTTTGATCCTTGCACGATTTTTTGGTCGACGAGTGCCTTGTAGGCTTCGCGGTTTGTGGTTTGTTTGAGGTCCAGCGTGTAGGACCGGACTACAAAGTTGCCGCTTTCGGTTTTGACCGTGGAGTCGAGGGTTGCTCTGTTGAATTCTGAGGCTTTGATGACGCTCAGGTTCCACGCTTCTGAGGCGGGCCCGGACAGAGTGAGTGAGTATGGCGACCCGTCAGGGGCTTTGCGCACGTCTGTCCGCAAGGCACCGGTGATGCCCAGTGTGGCGGCCAACCGGTTCATTGAGGGGGTGTCTTTTGCAGGGAGTTGGGTCACAAGGGTTTGGGTGGTGTGCTGGTCGCGCACATTCCGGCTGATGATGCCTTCGGAGTTCTTGCCGGCTGCGAACCTGGAGCCTTCTGCCCACGGTTCGGCGGACTCTTTGGACACGAGACCGATTTTGGCCATGAGTTTAGTGAAGCCCTTGTACGTTCCGTCCGTAGTGGGACCTACGCCGGCGTCGATTGCTCGGGGCAGGGAGGTGGATTCGTCGTACACGAATCGTTTGGCTTGTTTTTGGTCGGAGAATGAGTAAATGTCTACTCCCCCGTGCTGTGACGGGGTGGCGATTTTCACGGCCCCGTTGACCACGCCGGCCAGATGCATGGGCTGTTTTGCAGGCGCGGTGGTGGAGAACGATGTAAGGCTTGATGACAGTGCCTTGTCGCGTCCCACACCTGAGCACTGTGGCATCTGCCCTACGTTGGTCGAGCACCCTTCGCCGGAACATAGGCCATCTGCCAGCGAGTATCCCAGGGGGCGGGCTACTGGCGTCGCGATAATTGCAAGGCCGGTGAGGATAGACAGCATGACGGTCCGTTGTTTGCGCAGGCGACGCGGGTCACGCACTTTGGTTTTGCGGGTCCGTTGGCGCTTGGCGGGCAGTTTCAGTTTCATGGCGTTTGCACTTTGTAAGGGGATTCTGGGGTACGGGAGTTATGTGTCATCTGCCAGGATAATACGAACACCCTTGTGTATGCCCCACTGGTCCAAAAGCCCGGGGTTGGCTTCTAGAACGGCGTGAGCGTTGCGGACGGGCATGTGCATGGTCCACGGTTTGAGGTTTTTCACTGTGAGCACCTGGCCGTTTTTGTCGATGTATGCCACTTCGAGCGGACGGTTAAACCCAATCGAGTGGACTGAGTTACATGGCACGATCATGAGCGCTTCGGCGTCGCTGAAGAACAAGCCACGGAGGCGGCGAAGTGCGGTCCCAGCGAGTTGGACCGTGAAGTGGGTGCCTTGCGGGGTTGTGAGGTGAACTTCGCGGGCTTTTTTGTTGAGGTTTTTCATTTGCGTTTCTAACCTTGTGCGGTAGTTGACGGCCGAGGTGTCGAAGAGTTGGGAACGACTGCGGGCTGGGTGCGGTTAAACTCCATTTGCGACATGCCGCCGACGCGAAGCGTAAGCCTGTCAGACGTGATGCCTTTCTTTGGGAAGAACGCAAACATTTCTACCGTTTCACCACGCGCCTTGTCTTTGTCAGTGGGGCGTACTGAGCGCGAGCACAGGCAGTCCAGCGGCCCCGCTGTCACCGAGTGAGCCAGCAAGTTGCTCGATTTGTCCCACAGCTGCATGTCGATCGTGGTGGGAGTGTCCCTGTAGTGAGTGACCGGATTGTTTCCAAAGGCCATGCTTCCTTCAATGTTGGCGCCCTGGGTGAATGCCCGTTCAACATCTTGACCAGCTGCCGTTCGCAAGGCAAAAGTCACCTTCAAGAGCTCGCCATACTCCGCAAACTCTTTGATATCTAGCTGCATTTCAGGAGCATCAGTGTCTTTCGGTGAAGGAACGATCCCACTACCTAGAGCATCTGTGGAGTCGCCTGGCTTCATCTTTTTCAGGTCGGAGATTTTCTTACCAGAATCCACGTTAGGGTCGATGTCACCTTGGGGCTTATAGCTAAACGAAACTCGGCGGTTCTTCGCCTGGTTCTTCTTAATAGCGTCACCGCTGGCTGTGCGGTTAGGAAGAATAGGTTGCGACTCCCCAAAACCTTTCGTTTCAAGAGTTATTCCTGAACCGCCCAATTTTGGTTCTAAGACTTTTTTGACTGATTCAGCTCGTCGATTCGACAGGTCGACGTTGTATTTCTCATCACCTTCATCGTCGGTGTGGCCCTCAATGGTCACTTTCTGACCTGCAGCCGATTTCTTCAACTCACTAGCGATACCGTCGATCAGCTTCGAATCGGAGTCTTTAACTTTGTCTGAGTCAAAATCAAACAAAACATCTGCGCTCACGTTCAAAGCCGATGAGTCACCCCGGTCAGACACCGAAGTGTCCATCACCGATTCGGTAACAAGGCTCATGGGAAAACGTCGTTCAAATATTGCGCCGCCACCGTAAGGGTTTGACAGGTCTTCTTGGTGGGCCCAGCGGTAATCAATTTCTGTCAGTTTAGGTGCTTCATAGCGCTGGTTTTCGCTGAGCTTCACATCAGTAAACACTGCCGCGTTGTCGCCGAACGAAATTCCGACGGAATCAGAGCTCGGAGTTGGGAAATCGGCGTAGAAAAGCGGAACGCGCTCCGGCTTTTCTCCCTGGTATTTCTCCGTTTTGGGGATGTTTGAGCATGTGCAATTTGAGTACGCCCTTTGGAATTCGTCCGGTCCTGTTGGCCGCGGGTTGGGTTCGTTTTTGAATTTGTCGGAGTACTGCAGCTTTTCGCCCTCATAGGACGATAGAAGCTCCTGGCTATTAAAGTCGAGGAGCCGGATGAATGGCATGTCCGAGACTGTGGCAAGTTCAGTTTGCAACTCGGAACCCTCGAGGAAGTTACCTTCAACGGGCGGCAACCATGCAGCGACCATGCGTGCAGACGTGCCGTCAGAGTCTAACGACAACACTTCCAAGCGCGCTTTCGCTGGACCGTCATCAGTCGGACGCTCAACCACCGTTTCTGCAAGTGGCTCGCCCAGCGAGTTTGGACGCCAAAAAACGTCACTTTCTACCACCTCGGGAGCGGAAGGTTGCTGATTACCTCCGTCGCTGTCCTTACTCTGACCAGGGATACAACCAGTCAGAACCAATGTGAAAATCGACAGAACAGCCGCTGCCCATACCCGCACAGCGTGGCGGGAAGCGAAACTGACAGAGTTCATACTGAGGAACTTCAGTGACGCTCGTCAGGGCGTGTACTCAAGCGAGTCGCGGATACCGTCAACCACCGCAGGTGAAACACCCGTACCGATAATTTCGACGCCAGCAACTTTCTCCGATTTGCGGTTCGACACAAGCAACCATGTGCCGTTGACAGTTGATTCCTCTTGTTTGGTTGTAAAAGAGGATTCCACGCCAACATCAGCGTTCTTGACTTCTAGCTTTGACACTTTTTCAGGTGAAAAGTCTTCGCCGTAAATGCCATTGAACATCGCTTCACCGCGGAGGACGCCAACTGTCGAATCGGCTTCAGCTGTGCGGCCCAGGTCGTCGCTGACGCGGATTACTACTTTAGGGTCAGATGGGTTGTCAGTGAACGATTTCGTCCAGCCGTCGGTCGGCTCGTAGTCAGGCACTTCACTCATGCCGTCGGGAAGTTCAAACGTAATTGTGGATCCGCCAGCACGGTTGGCGGTGCTGCCCTCGGGCTGACTTTCGCCTCCGCCCAGACCACAGGCCGACACGAGAAGTACCACTGATGCCAAAACGCCGAAGCCAAAGAACCGTTTCATCGTATTCCTTTTGTTGTGGGGACTGAAGGGGAATAAACAATGTGTACTTTACTATCGTTCTCACGAGTGTCACGTGGACATCCACGAAGTCCCGCTGTTACGTTAGTTCGCCGTCCACCGGCCCAAACCAATAACGGCGAAAGAGAACGACAACTAGGGCTGCCCCAACCGCGCTGTCAACGATTGCTTGCAGCGGTGAAAAAATAGCAAACCACCAGCTAAAGTAGTCGTCTCGAAACGCGAGGAGCACTACAAGATACACGGACAGCAAAAACGGTATGAGGCAACTTGCTACTGCAAGCCTGACAAACCCGCCGTCACTACAAAAAGTTTGCACAAGTGCTGAAACAATCCCGGCGAGAACAGCACACAGCGCATACCACCAGCTCACGAGCCCATGAGTGAAAACTGAGATAACAAAGTTGGTTGCAAGGAACACTGCTGCGCCTAACAACCACGAAAAAATCAAATCTTTCACTGCACAGTCTTTCACTTCTAAGCCGGAACTGACCGGACCTTTCAGCCCGGTCAGTTCGCTACGGATTTACATGTTACAAGTTGCGTCTGGCTGCCACTGACCTTCACCCGTTACCGGGTCTCGAACATACTGTTCACCGGAAGTCAGGTTTGTCGACTTCTTCTGCTGCTCATGGGCATATACGAAGTAATCTTCTCGCGACGTATCAGAGTTTGCGTCATAAGTGGCACGGCGGACGTATGAGTCTTCCTTCATGAGCTCAGCCATCGGGCTCAAGTCCTCTACAGGATAGTCACCAACCTCTGGAAACGCTGACATCAAATACACCATTGGATCAAATGGCCTGTTTCGGAACT
Organism: uncultured Brevibacterium sp.; assembly: GCA_902489185.1. Classification (GTDB taxonomy): domain Bacteria; phylum Actinomycetota; class Actinomycetes; order Actinomycetales; family Brevibacteriaceae; genus Brevibacterium. The sequence goes on from CABTZC010000016.1 coordinate 10,639, forward strand.
GCTCGGCAATTTCACGTTTCTCTGGAGTATCGATGTCAATCGAAGTTGTAGTCACGTTCATCGTCGAGTCAGACCCCTTGCCAGAAGGCCCGTTACTCTTCGTCTTATCGTTGTTGAAATCGTCTTTCGGCTTCTTGCCAATCTGCGTTTCCAACTTGTTCTGGCTACCGCGTTCCGTAGCGGTAGTGAAAGTAATATTCGTGATGTTACCGGCGGCGTCAGTCTTGTACGTCACAAGACTCTCGGCACCCAAATTTCCGCCTACCGACGCTTTGAGTTCTGCCACGTCCTTAGCTTTGAGTTTGCCACCCGCTAAAAGCTCTCCGTCGATGTTGGCGCCATACGTGTACTTGTGGGTGTCGTCGCTCGGGTCTTCCTTATTGTTTCCCCTGTCGTGCTCGTGTTGGCCCTTCCCTCCGATTTCTATGCCACCTCCGGCTTCAAAATCTGTCCCAGGCGCCCCCGTCCCTTCCTTCTTAGCGTTGTCGCCAGCTCTACCCTGAGCCAGTTTCTCTAAGCTGAACTTGCCCTCTGCACCTAGTGAAAGGTTGAATTCAGTGGAGGTCGCGTCTGGCTCACCGGACTTGCCATTAAAGATCTGACCTCCAGGCACATACTGGTGCCCTGAGTTCGCGCGATCTTCAGCCTGCGCAATTGCTGCGTCAAGTTCTTTCATTTCGTCACGTGAAAAGTGCCGTTTACTTCCGTTGGCGTATCCACCCGATGCCGTTATCGCAGCGTTGAGCCCGTTACCTTTAAGTTTCGCGTTCTTCAAACCAAACGCGCCCTCAAGCGTGTAGTCATCAGTTTCGACGAGGTCAGCAGAGCCGTCAGAGTAGTACGTGACTTTGTATCCCTGCCCGCTCTTAAAGTTGACGACCTTAACACCAGCTTCACTACCGTTGCGAGCAGAGTCCGTCGCCGTGATGCATTTGGGCGGCTCGGGTGGTGAACACACTCCTTTACCACCAAACGGAGAGTTCTTCAGTACGCCACAAATGATTTTTTCTAGACCGCTGGTCATATTTGGCGCCAAGGGCGCTGCAACAATTCCCGCAATGATAATTGCGGCAATGACAGCTATACCGATGTATTCGATTGTTCCTTGACCAGATTGGCGTGCGGGGAATCTTCTGCGATGCATGACGGGCTCCGTGGGGATGATACTTTTCGACGGGGTACTCAGAATATATTCCATAGCCATACTGCACCGCATGGGCTCGGGGACCTATCTTCGGACCCAAAAAGACCAATCTGGTCCGACCTTAGCCTTGAGCAGAGCTTGAGGCTTGTGGTGAGGTCGCCTGTGACGACGCCCCCGCAGCCTGGGTGCGATTCACTTTGATCTGCGCAGTGTCTGCCACGCGAATAATGAGTTCGTCTGACTCCATGCTTGCTTTAGGGAAGAAAGCGAACATTTCGATCGGCTCCCCACGAGCAACCGCATAGTCAACCGGGCTCATCGTTTGTGAACACAGACAGTTACCCGGCCCTGCAGTCACCGTGGTCGCCAGCATATTTGTTTTCTTATCCCACAGTGCCAGGTTACTGAGTGATGGAGTGGCGGGATATTCAGCGGTGAAGTTTTGTCCAAATGGCATTGTCTCCACTTTTGAGTCCTGCTGATCAAATGCAGACGCATCGTCTTGCCCTGATACCGTACTCACCGCAACAGTCAGTTTCAGAAAGTCTCCCTGCTCTTCCAGCGCTTTGACATCAAAATTCAGTTCAGGGGTGCCCCCGCCTTTAGGAGTAGGGAGAACACCTGCGGTAATGCCGCCGTTCGAGGTTGCCGTTTTCATTTCAGGAAGGTCTTCGACCTCTTTACCCGTATCAACGTTTGCGTCGATCTGACCCTGGGGCTTGTAGTTAAACGAAACACGACGGTTCTTTGCCTGATTCTTTTTGATGGGGTTTCCCTTACCATCGCGGTTCGGCACGATTGGTTTCGTTTCACCAAAACCTTTTGTCTCAAGCTGGATACCCGCCCCGGAAAGCTTGGGTTCAACCGCTTTTTTGACTGATTCTGCACGACGCTCGGATAAGCCCTGGTTGTAGTTCTCATCGCCTTCGTCATCAGTGTGGCCCTCGACCACAACCTTTTGGCCTTTCGCTGATTTCTTTAGCTCTTTGACAACAGAGTCAATCGCTTTTTCCGCGTCCTTGTTGAGTTTGTCTGAATCGAACTCAAACAACACGTCTGAGCTGACATTGAGCGCTGAGGTTTCACCTCGGTCAGACACGGAGGCATCCGTCACTGACTCTGTATTCACGTCCAAAGGAATCCGTCGCTGCCCTACAGCACCAGAACCGTAGACATCAGGGATGGCGTTTTGACCATTCTTGATAAACGCGAAATCGACAAGTTCTGGAACGTCAAACTTTTCATCCTGGCTCACCGCAACGCCTTCAAGAACTGCCGCGTTATCACCAAAGAAGACCGAAACCTTGTCATCCTCAGGCGCAGGGAAATCAGCGTAGAACAGTCGCAACGACTTAGGTGCCGTAGACGTTTCTTTGACTTCTTGAGGGCCGTACGAACATACACAATCGGTATTTCGACTCACTTCATCCGTGGCCGGTAAGTCCTTGGCCTGAGGGGCGTCCTTAAACGAACCGTCTCCTGACTGTGAAGTCCCCTGGTACGGTTCGATAAATTGTTTTGCCTCAAAGTCAGCAAGACGCGTCCACGGAACACGCTGCGAGCGCCCTTTTTGACTCCGCAGTTCATCTGGTGACAAATGTTTACCGTCGACGGGCGGCAACCATGCAGCGACCATGCGTGCAGACGTGCCGTCAGAGTCTAACGACAACACTTCCAAGCGCGCTTTAGCCACACCGTCATCAGTTGGGCGCTCCACCACAGTCTGCGCGACAGGCTCACCTAAGGTGTTCGGACGCCAAAAACCGTCACTCTCTACCACCTCGGGAGCGGGAGGCTGGTCACCACCTTTTCCATCATCATTGCCACCCGAATCACCTTTAGGTGCGAGCGGATTACAGGCGGCCACGGACACACACAGAATGAGCGCGAAAGTCATGACCACGATCTTGCGAACTGGGGATGTAAACGATTCGGGAAAGTGAGGGGATGAAGTCATATGACCATAATAAATGCGCAGGCCAGAAGGTCCAGGAACGGATTTTGACCCAACAGGTGTACGTTCGGTGAACTCTCAGAATAAGAACTACCGCACCTAGACACCTCGGCCAAGACTTATTATTCTCATTGTTAGCACTACCCCATGCACTCCCTCCGAAGAACTAAACATATGTCCCCATCCTCCTTATCCACCCGTATCCACGTGGGTGTAGCAGACGTTGAATCGTCGATTGAAACGATTGAGTCCTCCGGCGATTCGGCCCGGTCGTTTTTCGTTGTCCCAAAAAACAATTGGGAAGAATCAGTCGCACACATCAGTCAGGCCCGCGCTACCACCCTCCACAACGAGGTCCTTGTACACGTTTCGCACCTGTCGCCCCTTGGCATCACTGCTCTGCTTGAAATGCTGTCCGCATTTGGCGAAGTTTTGTCAACAGCTCAGTTATATGAGTTGGCTGTGCAACTCGAAGATAAAATTCAGTGTTTCGCACTTCTTAAGTCCGTTGCGAAATTGCAGGTCGCTACCCCCAGCATGTTTCAACACATCATGAGCTGGCTGCCTTCTTCGCGATTTATTGCAGAGGCCCACGGTTCAGTCCTTTCGATGAAAAAATCTTTCGAAGACCAGGACTTCCTGCTCAGCGACGAAGATGCGGTTCTTGTTTGCCGAGAAAATGGGCCACAGGCAGACCCTGACTTCTCATCCAAACTCACTGACCACATTCAGCCCTCCACGGTCATTTACCGCCAAACCGAGGAAACGAACTATTGGGGCGCAAAACCTGAGCAGGAGTGGTGCTTAGCTCCTGCCGATCTGGGCGTGCTGACACACTCGATTCAGGAACAATCCACCACATGCACGTGGTGCAACGAACCTTTCGTGCCGCCGCACTGTCCCGTTTGTAGCGCCACCTCCCCAACTGGAGACAAAAAATGAACCCAAAACAGAGACGCGGTCTTATCTTTATGATCGCAGCGACGCTCTTGGCAATCCTTGTGTTTGTTGGCGTCATTGCTTATGTGCAGAAAGTTAACTCCCAGGTCGGCCCGACCACGGAGGTGTACATAGCAAAAGAGGACATCGAAGCGTTTCAGCCTGTGGAGTTGGACAAACTCGAAACTCAGGAAGTTCCCAATCGCTACATCACCCCGCAAATGGTCACGAGCCCTGACCAAGTAGCCGGGCAAAAAGCGGCAACCAAAATTACAGCTGGTTCATTCGTCCAAACAGACATGGTCGAACCTGCGTCTTCACTGAATGACGGGCAACGCGAAATAACCGTCATGTTCTCGGCAGCGGCAGGTGTAAGTGGTCGTGTGGCTCCCGGAAACAAGGTTGAGTGAATCGTAGGGCGCAGGGCTCACGCCGCCGTGCCGCGTCGTGAACGCGTGCACCGCGCCGCTCCCCGCGGCGGTGATGACATCGGACGTGTCGTAGATGAGACCGTTTACGTTCTGACGGTCAGCGTGCGCTCACTCCCGTGGAGCGACTATCTGACCGCGCTGCAAAAGGGAAA
>CABTZC010000017.1 GCA_902489185.1 uncultured Brevibacterium sp.
GGCAGCTTCAAGAAGCCCAAACGTTAACGACGGGGACGTCGCGATCACTGCAGTGCAGTTGGCGGTCAGTAACTTCTGGGCCGCGTGAATACCAGCAGGAAGACCAGGTTCGGCCATAGCTACCGGTGCTTGATCACGGGTTGCTGAGATATGCAGAAGCTCAGCGAGTCGTTTACGGAAAGTCGAAATGCGCGCGGCCGCCGCGCTGTTACGTGGAACCGCCAGACCAATTCTCGTGTGGCCCAAATTCACCAAATGGCTCAAAGCCGTATCCAGCGAGGTTGTTGGATCCAAAACAATCTGCGCAGTTTCCGCGTATGTCGACTGCGCGATACGCAAAACCCGGATACCTTCTTCTTGCATGCGCATCGCCTCGGGCCCTGCCGAGCTTCCACCCAACACAAGAGCACCCTGGATTCCCGACCGGGTCAGCATCGGAGTTGCTGGTGGAATCCCAGGGCCGGTGAGAACCCGGACGGCTGCCCGACCAACCTCAAACAGGCGTTCGGACACGTGAAGAAAAAGGGATTCGTATGGGTCGACATCGCTTCCTACGGGCACAGCTTGCACCACAGCAATCGCTGAAGATGACTCTGGCGTTGCTCCATAACCCAGCGCTCGGACAGCACTTTCAACCGTGCGAACAGCCGATTCACTCACTGACGCTTTACCGCGAAGAACACGGCTCACAGTGGCAACGGACAGGCCGGAAAGTTCCGCGATGTGTTTGAGAGTAGGACGACTCATGAGCGACCTGCCGCAGTTGATCCACGGGCAATAAGTTTGGGGCGGAAGTTCGGGGGGACCGACTTCATATGTTCGCCAGGGATACGCAAAACGGTACGTGTGGCAGCTGCGAGCGCTTGAGCCATGGCAGCAGAATCCAGTGCCAGAACAGTCGCCGGTGGACCCGTGTACTGAGTGGTCAGGCTGTCACCAATCCCTACCACAGACAGGTCCCTGGGCACGGTGAGCCCACGTTTGCGAATTGCGTCAAGAACACCAAAAAGCTGCAACTGTCCTTGTACTATGACCGCTGTACCCCCGGCATCTTTGAGACGCAGAGCAGCGTGAATACCGCCGGAGTACGACTTGGATACTCGAACAATCCAGTCATTGGCATCACCCAAGTGGCGCATGGGATGTTCAGCAAGAAACCGTGTGGCGAGCAGGTCTGCGAGTTCGCCGGAGTCTTTACACACCAGACCGATTTTGCGGTGACCTAAGTCGGTCAGGTGTTCAAATGCCAAGCTCAAACCTGTAGCCAGATCGAGTTTGGCGGCGATGGTTTCATTGGCGGATGCGCGGGGGCTAACAAAGGACGTTTCATCGAAGCGCACCACTGGCACGTCCACATCTAAGTGGGTAAACGTGGGGGTGACAACGAGTCCCGCACCGGCTCGAATCGAGGTTGCTAAGGATTCGAGGTTGGTATCGATGAGTGGGGTCATGGTCAGGATCCCGTGCGACTGCAGTTCTGCGTTGACGAGACGACTCACTTCAAGCTGCCAATGTTCAGGGTCCTGCGGGGTAGCAACAGCGATGAAACGCGCATCGTTGCGCGGAAGGAAAGTCGAACGCGTGTATCCCATTTCTTGAGCGGCGGCGAGGACTTTGTGTCGTGTTGCCTCTGCGACAGTTCCACGGTCAGACAGCACACGAGAAACAGTCGTGACAGAAACGCCGGCAGCCTGGGCTACGTCGTGGATGCGTACTGTCATACGCGTAGTCTACGAGATCGCCCCGTCACCTGCCTTGGCCGCAAGGGCAGGGACGTCATGTGGACACTCTTCCGTGAGCCTAGTGACTCAGCATAGTGTTGTTTCATCATTCACACTGTTCATACTGTCGACACACGGAAGGCCCCCGCTATGGCACACGTCCCCAACGTTCCGCACCTGTTCTCTATGACCGACCGCACGGCAGTCGTTGTTGGCAGTGGTTCGGGCTTGGGTCAAGTTTCAGCCCTGGGGCTGGCAGATGCGGGTGCGCACGTGATCTGCGCTGACCTCAACACTGAAGCCGCTCAAGCTACAGCTCAGATCATTGCAGAGCGCGCAGGCTCCGCTGAAGCGTTTACCGTGGACATTACCGATTCGAGTAGCGTCGACGCGCTAGCCCAGTCATGTCCCGATGCCCACGCATTGGTGATCACGCCAGGCGCAAACGTACGTAAACGCCTATTGGACACCACAGACGAGGAGTTCGATCGGGTAATCGACATCAACCTCAAAGGAACCTACCGCCTGATGCGCGCGTTCGGCGACAGCATGCGCGAACGTGGACGTGGTTCTATTGTCACGTTCGCGTCGTTCCGTGCCGAGGTCGTTGAACCCGGGCAAGGCCTGTATGCGGCCGCGAAGGCAGGGGTTGTGCAGTTGACCAAAACGCTTGCGAGTGAACTTGGAGGTTCGGGGGTGCGCGTCAACACAATTCTGCCTGGCCCGTTCGACACCCCGCTGACCGCCCAAATCAAATCTGACACGGAATGGTGGGACGCTTACGCCAACAAGACGGCGGTGGGCCGCTGGGGTCACTTGCACGAAATGGCTGGGCCTGTTTTGTTCTTGGCTTCTGACGCGTCGACGTATGTGACGGGCACGCCGCTGCTGGTAGACGGCGGGTGGATGGCCCACGACGGGCGGTTTTCCCCGCGCGTCTAATCCCAGGTCTATGTGCAGGGGCGTTTCAGAGCATGCGCGGGCGCGCGACCTCGTAGAGGGCGACCCCTGCCGCAACTCCCGCATTGAGCGATTCGGTGCTTGCACTGATGGGGATCGACACAATTTGGTCGCATTTTTCACGCACTAGGCGCGAAAGCCCTTTGCCTTCTGACCCAACCACCAGGCACACGGGTTCGCGAGCCAGTTCCAGTTTGGGCAGTTGCACGTCTCCGTCCATGTCCAGGCCCAAAACGAACACGCCATTCTTCTTAAGGTCGTCAATAGCCCGGGACAAGTTCACAACCTGCGCAACCGGAATGCGGGAAGCTGCCCCCGCCGAGGTCTTCCACGCTGCCGCTGTCATAGAGGCTGCGCGTCGTTCCGTGATGATGACGCCGTGCCCGCCAAACGCCGCTGTGGAACGGACGATAGCGCCCAAGTTGCGTGGGTCGGTGATTCCGTCGAGAGCTACGACGAGCGGGTGTTCCGCGCGGTCGCGGGAAAGGGCGAGCAGGTCGTCGGGGTGAGCGTATTCGTACGGTGGAATCTGAAGGGCAACACCTTGGTGGATGGCGCCGTCGGTGATCCGGTCAAGGTCGGGTTTCCCAGCTTCAAGCATGGGGATTCCGCGGTCGGACGCGGCTTCGATGATGTCGCGGACGCGTTCATCGGCGTCAATCCGGCGCGCTACATACAACGTGGTCGCAGGAATTCCTTCACGCAGGGCCTCGAGTACGGAATTGCGTCCGGCCACCATGTCGGAGCCGTGTTCTTTTTTCTTTTTGCGTGCCTGCTGTTGCGCCGCGCGTTTGAGCCGTTCCTGTTTTGCTTTGTACGCCTTGTGGTAAACGCGGTCTTCAGCCTTGGGTGTGGGCCCTTTTCCGGCGAGTGCGCGTCGGCCGTGCCCGCCGGTTCCTTTGCGTGCGCGTGATCCTGGTTTTGACATGACTAGTCCTTTAGGTGGTAGCGGAATCCATCCGCGGTGTCTTCAATGACAATGCCTGCTTGTGTGAGCTGATCACGAATCGCATCAGCCGTGGCGAAGTCTTTGTCTTTTTTGGCTTCGAGCCTGCGTGTGGCGAGTTCGGATACGAGCACGTCCAGCGCCTGGGCGGCGGCGTCTGCACTGTCACCGGTTTCTGCCCACACTGGCCCGGTGGGGTTGATTCCCAACGTGTCGAGCATCGTTTCGACCGCCACCAGTGTGTGCGAAAGTTCGTCGCGGTTGGCTGACGCGCCGGCTTCCAAGAGTTTGTATCCCTGGCTGACATACTCAAAAACCACCGCGAGCGCCCGAGGTGTACTCAAGTCATCGTCCATGGCCTGAGCGAACTCTGGTGCCACGTGGCCGGATTCGTAGCCGGTCTCAAAGGACACGACGGCAGGTGCCGCGTCCCCAAGTTCGGTTCGGGCCCGCGTGAGGAAGTTTGAGATGCGTGTGACCGCCGCCTGTTGTTGTGCCACGTTCTCCCGGGTGAACTCCAGTTGAGATCGGTAGTGGCCCGAGGTGAGAAAGAAGCGCACGAGTAGTGGCGAGTATTCGTCAAACAGGTCGTGGGCGAAAATCGAGTTGCCCAAGGACTTGGACATCTTGTTGCCGTCAACGCTCACCAACCCGGAGTGCATCCACAGGTTCGCGAACGGGTCGCCTGCCGCATTGGACTGTGCCATTTCGTTTTCGTGGTGGGGGAAACGTAGATCGCGTCCGCCTCCGTGGATGTCGAACTGCGCTCCCAAATACTTGGTGCTCATTGCCGAGCATTCAATATGCCAGCCGGGACGACCTCGGCCCCATGGAGTTGCCCATGACGCTGTCACCGGGTCGGAATCCTTGTGACCCTTCCACACAGCAAAGTCACGCGAATCACGCTTGCCACGCACGGGCGCATCGGCCGCATCTTCCATGCTGTCGCGGTCCTGGCGGGTCAGAGTACCGTATTCAGGCCATGAAGCGGTGTCAAAATACACATCCCCTGAACCGTCCTGTGCAGGATACGCGTGGCCCGCTTCGATGAGGCGAGCGATCAGGTCAATCATTTCTGGAATGTGTCCGGTCGCACGAGGCTCATAAGTTGGGGGTGCGACCCCAATGCGGTTGTATGCATCGGTAAAAACTTGCTCGTAAAGGTACGCGTGCGCCCACCACGGCCTGCCCTCATCGACGGACTTCGAGAGAATCTTGTCGTCAATATCGGTGACGTTGCGAACAAGCGTGACGTCAAAATTCCGGTAAGTCATCCACCGGCGCAACTGATCGAAAACAACCGCTGAACGCATGTGCCCAATATGAGGCGCACCTTGAACTGTGGCACCGCACACATAGATGCTTACACTCCCCTGCGTCACAGGGGTGAACGGCTCTAACGTGCGGGTTTTCGAGTTATACAGCTGAATCGTCACGCATCAAGTGTACTTAAATGCCGTACTTGTCTACGATATGGGATTGAATTACGAGGACGTGATTCACGTTATATATTTCACGTTCGATTAGCCTCGCAATGACTGCGGGGTTAAATCATGTGCATTGCAGGTTTCTGTGCAGGTTTAAGGACAGTCGATGAAACAAGTTACTTCCTCGCAGCCACGCCAGGTCTTTAGCACCCAGACGGCGTTTATTATGGCTGCAATTGGTTCGGCCGTGGGGCTGGGCAACATTTGGCGCTTCCCCTATGTCGCGTACGAAAACGGTGGCGGGGCATTCATTCTCCCCTACCTGATCGCGCTCCTCACAGTGGGAATCCCATTTCTTTTCTTGGACTATTCGATCGGCCACAAATTCCGCTCGTCATCACCACTGAACTTCCGCCTGCTTAACCGTGGCACTGAACCCATCGGCTGGGTACACGTGGGAATCGCGTTCGTAATTTCCATTTATTACGCGGTCATCATCGCGTGGGCGATTTGTTATACGTTCTTCTCACTCAACCTGTCATGGGGAGACGACGCAGAAGGCTTCTTTGGCGGAACGTTCCTCCAACAGTCTGGGGACGTCACGTTTAGCGTGCAACCGGTCGTCGGAGTACTGCTACCTCTCATCGCGGTGTGGGTCGCTACCCTACTGATTCTTGTGGGCGGTGTGCAGAACGGAATTGCGCGCGTCAGCAAGATCTTCTTGCCTATTCTGCTGGTGCTGTTTGTGGGGTTGGTTATTCGCTCGCTCACCCTTCCGGGCGCTGCTGAAGGGCTCAACGCGTTCTTCACCCCGAACTTCAGCGCGCTTGCTGACCCCAAGGTCTGGATTGCCGCCTACGGACAGATCTTCTTCTCCCTGTCCGTTGCTTTCGGAATCATGATCACGTACTCGGCCTACCTCAAACCACGCACCAACCTTACTGGTTCTGGCCTGGTCGTTGGTTTCGCTAACTCCAGCTTCGAAATCCTGGCCGGTATTGGGGTGTTCGCTGCCCTTGGCTTCATGGCTCACCAGAGTGGCGCTGACATTAGCGAAACTGTTGCCGGTGGTCCCGGGTTGGCCTTCGTTGCGTTCCCGTCTCTCATTTCGCAAATGCCAGGTGGATCGATCTTCGGGATTTTGTTCTTCTTGTCTTTGGTGTTCGCGGGACTGACATCACTCATTTCGCTGGTACAGGTTGTGACAGCGGCCGTTGCAGACAAACTGGGCATCTCGCAGAAGACCTCAACGATCGTCTTCGGTGGATTCATGGCAGTTGTATCGTGCATCTTCTACCCCACGATCACGGGCTTGAGCGTGCTGGACGTGGTCGACGCTTTCGTCAACAACCTGGGCATCGTAGGAATCGCACTGATCGTCCTCATCTGTCTGGCGTGGGTAATCCGCGCGCTGCCAATGCTGCGCGACCACCTCAACAAGGTCAGCAGCTTTAAAGTGGGCTGGGTCTGGATTGCCCTCCTCGGTGTCGTCACCCCGGTTGTGTTGGGCTACATGTTTATTTCTTCCACGTACGACATGGCCACCAACGGATATGGCGATTACCCCGGATGGTTCGTGGGAGTATTCGGTTGGGGCATGATTGCCGGACTCGTGATATTTGCTGTCATCCTGTCCTTGATTCCGTGGCGCAAGGGCATCGTCGAAGCAGCCCACGAGCACCACGATGAGACGCAAGATGAAATCAGCGCAACACACGTTGAAGGAGATCACGCATGAGCGCATCAGCAATCATCATGATGGTTCTGGCCATTACAACGCTGTGGGGTGGCCTGGGGGCTGCAATCGTGCACCTGATGAAGCACCCCGACGGCTCGAAGTGAGCACGTTCCCTGCATAGACTGACTACTAACACATAGTCGATCACGCATAGGAGTTGACGTGCCCACGACAGTTAAAGGCGTTGTTGCAAAAGCTAAAGGACAACCGGTCGAACTCGTAGACATTGTGATTCCGGACCCGGGACCGGGTGAAGTCGTGGTCGACGTGAAGTCGTGCGGCGTGTGTCACACGGACTTTCACTACCGCGAAGGCGGGATCGGGGATAACTACCCGTACCTGCTTGGCCACGAGTCTGCCGGAGTCGTTTCTGAAGTGGGCGAAGGTGTCACAAATGTGGAACCGGGCGATTTCGTCGTTCTCAATTGGCGCGCGATCTGTGGGGAGTGCCGGGCGTGCAAACGAGGCGAACCATGGTACTGCTTCGACACCCACAACGCGACACAAAAGATGACCCTCACCGACGGGACCGAACTTGAAGCGGCTCTGGGGATCGGTAGCTTCGCAGACAAAACTTTGGTGGCTGCTGGCCAGTGCACCAAGGTCGAAGAAACGGATCCGGCAGTCGCTGGCCTCCTGGGGTGTGGCGTCATGGCCGGGCTTGGAGCTGCCATCAACACCGGTAATGTCACTCGTGGTAAATCGGTCGCAGTGATCGGTTGCGGTGGAGTGGGTGCAGCTGCTGTTGCTGGTTCACGATTGGCGGGCGCCTCCCCCATCATCGCGATCGATTTTGACGACCGGAAACTCCAGTGGGCAACAGACTTAGGCGCCACGCACACGATCAACTCGCGCGACCTCGGCGAAGACGACATAGTCACAGCCGTCCAAGAACTCACGGGCGGATTTGGTGCAGACGTTGTCATCGACGCAGTTGGGCTGCCAGAAACCTGGCGGCAGGCCTTCTACGCCCGCGACCTAGCCGGCACCGTGGTCCTGGTGGGGGTTCCTACCCCTGAAATGGAACTGACCGTACCGCTACTCGACGTCTTTGGCCGCGGCGGCTCACTGAAGTCCAGTTGGTACGGCGACTGTTTACCTGAACGCGACTTCCCCATGTTCATCGACCTGTTCAAACAAGGTCGCCTGCCACTGGACAAATTCGTCTCTGAACGCATCACGATTGACCAAGTGGAAGAAGCCTTTGCCAAAATGGGGCGCGGAGAAGTCCTACGATCGGTGGTTATCAATGACAGCACGAATTGAACGACTCATCACGTCCGGCACATTCTCGCTTGATGGCGGAACATGGGACGTGGACAACAATGTGTGGATTGTAGGAGATGACGCCGAGGTCGTTGTGGTTGACCCTGCCCACGACCCTGAACGCGTGTCAGATCAGGTGGGAACCCGTTTTTGTGAACGTATCCTTCTCACGCATGGCCATGACGACCATATCCGTTACGCACTTGAAACAAAGGATGCGTTGGGTGGTATCCCTGTGTGTCTCAGCACAGAAGACTCCATGCTGTGGGACGCTGTCTTCCCCGACGTTGAGCCCGACGAAAACGTCTCCAGTGGAAACACGTTCAGCATTGCTGGACTGACGTTAAAAGCCCTGCACACCCCGGGGCACTCCCCCGGTTCCACATGCTTTTTCATCGAAAGCGGACTCACGCTCGCCCAGTTGCCAAACGACCTCGGGCCGGCTGTAGACCAACTTCGCAATGCGCTAGGTGAGAACGCCAGCGTTCCGGTTCTACTGTCCGGCGACACGCTGTTCGCAGGTGGCCCGGGAGCTACGGGACGTTCTTATTCGTCCTTTGACACCATCATTGATTCGATTCGTTCAACGCTGTTTGAACTCCCGGACTCGACGGTGGTTCTCACAGGTCACGGCGATGCCACCACAATTGGCACCGAACGCCCTCACCTGAACGAATGGATCGCCCGCGGGCACTAAACTCCACTAAACTGTCTGTACCAACCGTCATCAACAAGGGAGTAAGCGTCCGTGGTTGACCAGTACCCCATCCTCACTGTCCTTCCGCCCGTCATCGCGATTATCAGTGCGATCGTTACGCGTCGGGTGGTTCTAAGTCTCGGGTTGGGTGTGGTTCTCGCAGCTCTGCTCGTTGAAAACTTCAACCCCTTGGGAACACTTTCCCAAATTTGGTCAGCGTTTTCCGTGATCTTTTGGGATTCGGAAGCAGGGCGCGTCAACACCGACCAGGTGTTCAATCTGATCTTCCTGGTGATTCTGGGCGTCATTACCGCGCTTGTGCTCATGGCCGGAGGAACAGAAGCGTTTTCCGATTGGGCCGTTAAACACATCAAGTCGCGCCGCGGGGCTAAACTGCTCGCAGCGTTCTTAGGAATAGCCATCTTCATTGACGACTATTTCAACGCCCTCGCAGTCGGACAGGTAGCCCGCCCGGTGTCTGACCGGTTCAAGGTTTCGCGCGCAAAGCTCGCTTACATCATCGACTCAACTGCGGCACCTGTTTCGGTTCTTGCACCGTTTTCCAGTTGGGGAGCGTCGATTATTGGTCTCATGGCCCCCATCATTGCAGCGGCCGCAGTAGCACCTAATGGTGTTATGGGTTTCTTAGGCGCAGCAGCTGCCAACTACTACGCGATCGGTGCGGTCGTCGCGGTCTTTTTGGTCATCGTTTTCAGCCTGGAGGCCGGACCCATGCGACGTGAAGAGCGCAGGGCTCTAGCGGAAGGCGAAATGTTCGCAAAAGACGCCGAGATCCCCGGTGAGCTTTCCGAAGATCTCCCCGTCTACCGCCCCGGTGCGCTCCGCTCCTTGATTGTTCCATTTGTGTTCCTGGTGGTTGGCGTCATTGGCGCCATGTTCGTCACCGGGTACATGGAAAGCGGAAGCGCCAACCCCATGGATATGCTCGCGTCAACCTTGGTGCCTAACTCGCTTCTCTACGGAGGGATCGCCGGGCTCGTCGCCGCCGCGTTTTACTACTTCCGTTATACAAGCAGCCACTCTAAGTTCAACGCTGGCACACTGTTTAAAGGTGTTGCAGAAGGCACCAAGTCCATGCTTCCAGCCATCTATATTCTTTTGCTCGCGTGGATGCTAGGAACTGTCGTTGAAGCGTTGGGAACAGGCGAATACTTGGGTGGACTCGTTGAAAACGCAGGTATCCCAACCCAGTGGCTGGTCCCTCTGATGTTCGTTGTCGCGGCCGCAATGGCGTTTGCCACTGGAACGTCGTGGGGTTCGTTTGGTCTGTTGATCCCGCTGGCCGGTGACATCCTGCTGGCGGTCGGCGCGACCGACATGGTGATCCCCGCCTTGGGCGCAGTCCTTGCCGGTGCCGTCATGGGAGATCACTGCTCACCGATTTCTGACACCACCATCTTGTCGTCTACTGGTGCAGGATGCGAAGTCGTCACTCACGTGCAAACACAGCTTCCATATGCTTTGGCTACCGCCGTGGCAGCCCTGATTGGGTACGTCGCCGTAGCGCTCACTCACCAAGTATGGGTCGGTATGATCGTCACGCTCGTGGTTCTCATCGGCCTGATCCTCGCTGGCGTGTGGCGCTGGACGCGTTTGGAGAAGATCCACGGCTTCGAGCTTGATGACGAGCCTATGGCTTCCGAAGCGAGCAAGGCATAGTTTCACGTAAAGGATCTGTGTATGACAGCGTGCTCAGACTTTTTTGATGAGCCTCTTCCCGGGACTGCTCTAGAGGCCACCCGCTGGGTGTGTGTGGAGTTCAGTCATGGCTGGGGCCACGATGCCTTGGACGGCTTTGCCTTGGGCGATGACTTAGCTGCGCGCATCAAAGCCCACATGAACACGCACAACGCGCGGTTCCAGTTCATTCGCGAACCTGGCCGAGACGGTCAAGACTCGGGCGGCCACCGCGTCCTGATTGCGGAGTCTGCACCGGGCCACGAGGCCATGTACACCACCACTATCGGTAGCGTTTCGGACCTTCTGTCCTTGGACGTATCCCACCCGGAAACGATTCCGGGTGCTACTGCCATCGACTCCCCCGTCGCCCTGATCTGTACGCATGGCAAACGCGACGTGTGCTGTGCGCTCAAAGGTCGGCCGGTTGCAGCGCTCCTTTCAAAGCACGTCGGCGAGTCACCGGACAGCGCAGACATGCCGGAAACCACCTCGGCCCGGGTGTGGGAAACCAGCCACACTGGCGGGCACCGGTTCGCGCCTGCCATGATCGTCCTCCCGTGGGGATTCACATACGGACGGGCGGGAGCGCACGCAGCGCGTCAGATCTGGGATCTGGCGGCTGATGGTCAGGTTGAGTTGGATCTGCTGCGTGGGCGCAGCGCATTTTCCAAGCCGGGGCAGGCCGCCGAGGTGGCAGTGAGGTCCCGCTTTCACCTCACCGGGGTTGCCGATGTGGTTGCGGTGGAGAACACGAGTGAGTCGGTGTTCCGGGTCGTGTGCGCAGATGGAAGCGCCCACTCGGTTGAGGTTGTGCAGACGATCAGTGACCTGCCCGCGCGCCCTGCTACGTGCGGCAAGGGCGATAAAGAGGTCAAGGTGTTTCGCGCTACGCTGCTGTGACGTACATGCAATGAGATGCAGGTCACATTTTTTCCGGGTAAGATCCGTACATGGGACACAGTAGTTTTGACCAGATCGAAAAGACACACCTCGACCAGTTGGCACAAGCTACCGGACCTCGCCTCTCGGTGCTCATGCCAGTTGACCGCACTAACCAGCAGTCACGCGAATCTTCCACGCGCCTCAAGTCGCTTCTGGGGGAAGCACAACGACAGCTTTCAGCCGCTGGGCTCGACAGCAATGCAATCGATGCGCGCTTGGAACCGTTTACGGCGCTGATTAACGACGGGCCGTTTTGGCGTAACCAAGGCGACGGTCTTGCCCTGTTTTCTGCAGACGATGTTCACTTTGTTTTCCGGGTGGGCGTTCCGTTGGATGAACTCGTCCACGTGGGTGAGCAGTTCGCATTGCGTCCGCTCGCGACCGCCTTGGCTGAGTCTTCAAAGTTCTACATCCTGGCGCTTTCACGCGCCAAAGTCCGTTTGTTTGATGCCACCCGCGATTCGGTCACGGAGTTGGATCTGGGCGACACCGTTCCGTCGTCGATGGATGACGTTGTGAGCGCAGATGAACGCCAGCGTCAGCTTCAGTCCCGGTCGGTTGGCGGTGATCGTGCCATGTTCCACGGCCACGGAGCAGGCGACGAAGCCGACTCCGTGTTTGTCGATAAGTTTCTCAAAGCGGTGGGCCAGGGTGTTGGCGATTTTCTGGGCAAGGCCAGGTCACGTCCCATGGTTTTGGCCGCCGTAGCTGAAGCCCATCCGGCATTTAAACAATTCTGCACGTACCCCGCCCTGCAAGACGTGATGGTCAAGGGGAACCCAGACGGCCGCTCCCCCAAAGAACTTCACGAAGCCGCATGGGAAGCACTTCTTCCCACGTTCAAGGCGCAAGACGACGCCGTGTTTGAGCGCTTCTCAGCGAAGCTCGGAACTGGTTTGAGCGCTACCCAAAGCGACAAGATTCGGGACGCAGCGGTTGAAGGGCGCGTGGACACCCTGTTTATCAACCCCACTGTGACCCAGAATGCTGACGACGTAAACGAAGCCATCCTGGCCACGCTACAAAGCTCCGGAAAACTCATCATCATGTCTGATGGGAGCGTAGACAACGTCGCTGCGTTATTCCGGTACTAAGCCTGACAGTGAGCGGCCTGGGGACGGAGGTACGTGATCGTTTACCGTGGATTAAACCACGCGTAACCATCTTCACTTCCTTCACATTTTAAACTCAGAGAGTCCTCAAAATCTCTACGAAATGAGCCTCTGAGATGCGAATTCGCACACTTGCCGCCGCTGTCACAGCGTGCGCGATTACTGGAAGCCCGGTAGTTGCACTGGCGCAGCCGGCACCGGAAAACCTTGACCTGAGTTTCCTTGCAACAACCGACGTGCACGGACACATTTACGACTTCGACTACTTCACCGACCAGCCTTACCCGTCAGACGATTCACTGGGCCTCACCCACGTGAACTCAATCGTGAAGAAGGTACGCGCCGACCGTGGAGCCGACAAGGTTTTCGTCTTCGACAACGGTGACAGCATCCAGGGAAGCCCGCTCACAAGCTACTACGCCAACCAGGAAAACATCCTGAAGACTGGCGAAGAGCACCCAATGGCTACAGCAAACAACATGATCGGCTACGACGCTCAGGTTGTCGGAAACCACGAATTTAACTACGGGCTCGAGTTTCTCAAGCGCTACCAGAGCCAGGTCGACTTCCCACTCGTGGGCGCCAACGTCATCGACGACGCTACCGGCAAACCGATGTTCGACCCATACACCATTGTTGAACGTGAAATTGACGGAAAAACCGTCAAGGTGGGTGTCGTTGGTGTGACCCCTCCTGGGTCCGCGGTTTGGGATAAGCAGCACCTGGAAGGCAAGGCACACTTCGATGACATCGTGTCCTCTGCAAAGAAGTGGGCTCCCAAGGCAAAAGAGGCCGGTGCCGACGTCGTGGTCGCCCTCGCCCACTCCGGTAAGGACCCGGAAGGTTCTACATGGAACCCCAAAGCTAAGACCGACGACCTTGCCACCTCGGTCGCCCGCGAAGTTCCCGACATTGACATTGTGATCGCAGGCCACTCACACCAAGACGAACCTGAAGAGTATGTCGAGCAGGTAGACGGCACACAGGCTCTGGTGACGCAGCCTAAGTTCTGGGCACGCTCCGTCTCCGAGGTGGATCTCTCCCTGGCGCCAAATGGCAAGGGTGGATTCGAGGTTGACTGGTCTGAAGATAACAAACCTAAAGTGACCCCACACTACTCAGGCGAAGCTCCAGAAGATCAGGAACTCAAGGACGCGCTGAAGGTTCCACACGAGAAGACGGTCAAGCACGTGAACAAGGTCGTTGGTCAGGCGACCGAAACCATGAGCGCTAAGACTTCGCGTTACGAAGACACCGCGATCGTGGACTTCATTTCCCACGTGCAAGCCGACACTGTTCGCAACGCTCTCAAGGACAGCGAATACAAAGACCTGCCTGTCATTTCGCAGGCGTCGCCATTTAGCCGTACCGCAGAGTTCAAGAAGGGCGATGTCACGATCCGCGACGTTGCAGGCCTGTACGTGTACGACAACACACTTTCGGGTGTGAAGATCAACGGTAAGCAGCTGCGTGAGTACCTCGAATGGTCGGCGCGCTACTTCAAGCAGGTTGATGAAGGCGCTGACTTCAACCCCGAGGAAGTCACCAATGCACGCGACGACGAACGCGGACGTGACATTCCAGACTACTCGTACGACGCTGTCACCGGCGTGAAGTACGACATCAACATCTCTAAGCCGGTTGGCGAGCGCATTGAAAATCTGCGTTTGGAAGATGGCTCTGAGCTCAAGGATTCCGACGAGTTCATCATGGCGATCAACAACTACCGTGCGTCCGGTGGTTCGGGCTACCCTGTCAGTGATCTGCCCGAGGTGTACCACGACCAGATTGCGATCCGCGAAGCAATCGTTGATTGGACTGTGAAAAACAAGGTCATCGACCCCAAGGACTTCTTCGTCGAAAGCTGGTGGCTGACCTCGTCGACCCGCCCTGTTGACGAAGAACCCGGCGAAGAACCAGGCGAAGAAAAGCCGGGTGAAGACAAGCCGGGTGAGGAAAAGCCAAGCGAGGATCCAACTGAAGGCACACCAACGGACAAGCCTTCCGAGGACGCTCCTTCGCAGAAGCCAGGTGACGACTCAAACGACTCCAACGGCACCAACGATTCGGAAGGCTCTGACAACGAAGCTGGCAAGGATTCCTCAAACCCACTGCCACGCACCGGTGCGCAGATAGGTGTTGCACTGGGCGTCGGTGTGGCCCTCCTTGCAGCAGGTGCCGTAATTTCGGTAGCTACTCGTCGCAAGAACTAAGCAAAGAAAACTGAATAGTATAGGCGGGGGGGGGGGGAAGAGCAGCCACCCCCCCCCCTCCTTCCCCCCGCCCCCCCCCGCCATTATTTCCGCAACCGATTCGATTATATCGGCC
>CABTZC010000018.1 GCA_902489185.1 uncultured Brevibacterium sp.
CAATAGTCGCCCAGTGAACATGTGCCCAGCAAGCCGCGAATCGTCACATCGGCGTCATACACGCGGAAGGTATTGACTAGGTCACAGTTCGAGCCCCTATGTCGATAAACTTTGGGCATGATCAGCGCTCGCAGTCGAATTGCTCCGGACGACCTTCTCACCTTGTTGACTGTGGCCCGCTTGGGTAAGTACACGGCTGCTGCTCAAGTGTTGGGCGTGAATCACACCACCGTGTCTAGGCGCATTGCGGCGCTGGAAAAGTCGGTTGGTGAGCCTGTGCTGGCAAGTTCGCCAGATGGGTGGGAAGTCACGCAGGCGGGGGAGCAGTTGATTTCCGCCGCCGAGGCCGTTGAGACCGCCCTCGAAGAGGCCGGCAAAGTGCGTGGAATGTCGGGGGTGAGCGGTGTTGTACGGATCGCTGCTCCGGAAGGATTCGTGGATTATGGGGGCTTTGATCGAATCATAGCCCTGCAGAAGGCGTATCCGGACGTGCAGATCGACTTGGTGACGGCCACGCAACGAGCCAGTAAGTACAGATCGGGTGTTGATATTGAGATTGTGGTGGGAGAACCGTCTGCGCCTCACTCGCAGTTGCAACGGATGGGCAATTATTCGTTGGGGCTATACGTCTCCCAGGAATATGCGCGTGATCGCGGAGTCCCTGAAACGATCGAGGACTTAAGCCAGCACCGGTTTGTGTTTTATCCGGAGCACTCCTTGGGTGTTGAGGGGCTCGAAGGTGCACCGGCGGAATTTCCACGACCGGCCGGGTTCTTCCGGTCGAATTCGGTGCGGCTGCACGTGGCCGCCACCCGAGCTGGAATCGGTGTGGGTCTGCTTCCGGACTTCGCATCTCAGGGTTTGGTGCGGGTCGTTCCCGAGTTTTCCGCGCCCATGGAATATTGGGCGGTCGTGCGGAATGAATCGGCGCGGCGACAGGTGGTCGTCGAGGTGGTTCGTGCACTTGCGCACACACGTAGTGCGCAAGTTCCGCCGTCCTGATGAGGCTCAAGGTGTGACCTACGGCATAAGGTAGTCGTCAAAAGAAGAAAGTCCCTGCAAGGAGGCAAACATGGCAGTAATCGGATGGATCGGTCTGGGTCGCATGGGTAGCCCCATGACAAAGAACTTGATCGCTGCAGGTCACACGGTCAACGGATTTGACGTTGTTCCAGCAGCGGTTGAGGCGGCGGCCGGTCACGGTGTTGTGGCTAAGAGCTCAATCGCGGAAGCTGTTGAGGGTGCGGACATTGTTTTTTCGATGTTGCCCAAGGGTGAGCACGCCAAGACCGTGTACCTGGGTGAGGGTGGAGTTTTTGAAAGCGCTTCCACTTCGACGTTGCTCGTTGACTCGTCCACGATCGACTTCGACACTGCGACCGAACTGCACCAAGCCGCACGTGACCGTGGCTTCAAGTTCGTTGATGGCCCGGTTTCCGGTGGGGTGTCTGGTGCCGCAGCAGGAACGTTGACGTTCATGCTCGGTGGTGACGATGCCGACGTCGAAAACGCTAAGACGTTCATTGAACCGATGGCTGGAAACATTTTCCACGCAGGCGGTGAAGGCGCTGGTCAGGCAGCCAAGATTGTGAACAACATGCTTCTTGCAATCAGCCTGCAAGGTGTTGTCGAAGGCGCCGTTCTGGCGCAGCGTTTTGGTCTCAAGCCTGAAGTGTTCTACGACATTGCAAAGGTCTCTTCTGGTGACTCGTGGCCACTGCGTACCTGGTACCCAGTACCGGGCGTGGTCGACACGGCCGCCGCGAACAACAACTTTGAGGCCGGGTTCTCCACCATGCTGATGCACAAGGACGTGGGCTTGGCACTCGACGGCGCGAAGACCCAGGGCGTCACCCTGTCAGCCGCTGAACTGGTCTACAGCCGCCTGCAGCAGCTCATCGACGACGGACGTGGCGACCTCGACTGCTCCGCCATCATCGGGCTAGTCGACGAAAACGCCAAGGGTCTGCCTCAGGACTAAACCGCGTGCGCGGGCTTAGGCCCGCGCACCAAAAACACTCGAACCAATCCGCACCATGGTGGCGCCTTCGGCAATCGCAAGCTCGAAGTCGTTACTCATACCCATGGACAGTTCGGTCGCGTGTTCTGGTAGCAACCCGGATTCCAGGTGGGTGTCGCGTAGCTGCCTCAGGTCGGCATACGACGGACGCACCTCGGCCTCGGTAGACCCTGGGAGCCCAATCGTCATGAGCCCGCGCAACCGAATCCTCTCTAACGGCGCAAGTGCGGTGAGCAACTCGCCCAGCTGTTCCGGCGCCACCCCTGACTTGGTGTCCTCACGACTGGTGTTGACCTGCACAAACGCCTCGACCGTCTGATCAAGAAGCTCCAAGCGGTTGTGAATCTTGGTGGCGAGCTTCACCGAATCGATCGACTGAATACATGACGCTTGCCCCAGCGTGTGATTGACCTTGTTGCGTTGCAACGGGCCAATGAGGTGCGTTTCGTGCGGGATATCTGCCAGGTCTTCGAATTTCTCGTTGAGTTCTTGCACCCGGTTCTCACCGATCAACGTGAAACCGTGCTCTAACGCGACCCGAATCTTGCTGGCCGGTTGTGTTTTCGTCGCCAGCAGGACCTGCACGTGGTCAACGTGTTCGGACGCTTCACTCGCCACGCGCACACGCTCAGCCACGTTGTCTAACCTGACCCGAATCTGCTCAGCCTCGTGGGCACTTACTGGCTCACTCATGCGGTCTCCTTCCCAACTTGACCGGCCTCGGAACCCACTGGTGCAACGGGAGCGCCAGCGACAGCCGCACCCAACCTCTCCACAATCTCTTCCAGGATCGGAAGCGGGGTTCCCATGTTGAGCCGGATGAAACCTCGGCCGGCTTTTCCGCACAGCGCCCCGTCAATGATGGACACGCGCGCCCGGTCGACAAAGAACGACGTCAGGTCATCGCCCAGGTCGTAAGCACTCAGGTCAATCCAGGCGAGGTACGTCCCCTCTGGTGGTTCGTACACGGCCTGTGGCAGGTGGCGTTCTAAAAGGCCGGGCAGTGCGTCGCGGGTGCGTTCTAAGTACGCCGAGGTGTCCGCCAGCCAATCTCGCGAGTCACGGTAGGCCGCCACGGCTGCGAGCAACCCGGGGTTGGCCGCCGATTTTCCGGTGAACATGCCGCGGGTGCCCCATGTGGCGGCATCGGCTTCGTTGGAGAAGATGATCTGTGCGCATTTGAGCCCGGGGGTGTTGAAGCTCTTGGAGTGCGAGGTGACCGTGACGGTGTGGTTCGCGGCCGTGTCGTTCACCGACGCATAGGGCACGTGAGTGTGACCGGTGAAGGTCAGTGGCGCGTGGATTTCATCGGAGAACACCCGGGCGCCGTGTTTTGCAACGATGCTGGACAGTTCCTCCAGCTCACCACGGGTGTACACGCGACCAATCGGGTTGTGCGGGTTGCACAGCACCAGCAGACCGCCGGGCCCGCCGTCGGCACCGGCGGTTGAAAGTGCGCGGTCGATCGCTTCGAAGTCCATGGTCCACGTGGGCTCTGCAGCCCCGGCCTCATTCCGGAGCATAGGAACTTCGACGATTTCGCGGCCATAAATCTTGGGCATAGACAGGAAAGGCATGTAAGCCGGGGTGGGCAGTACAAGTTTGGCACCCGGTTCGGTGTAGAAGCTCAACACCGCTTGCATGCCGGTGAGCACGTCTGACACGGGCGAGACCCACTCAGGGTTAACGTCCCAGCCGTAGGTGTCGTTGTAGAACTGGGCGGTGGCCAGTGCCATGTTGCGCATGAGCGCAGGTGTGGAGTACCCGTACAGGTCGCTGGCATCCAACTGCTCAAGAGTGGCACGAATCGCCGGCGCTACCCCAAAGTCCATTTCTGCCGTCCACGCGCCAATCGTGCCGGGGTAGGCAGACCACTTGAAGCTTCCCTTTTCGATGAGGGAGTCAATCGTGATGTCGTCGTAGCTCATGGGGCCATTATGCCAATCTGTGTGCGCTGTGTACCTAGTCCTTCGATCGCGACCTCGACGACATCGCCACTTTCCAGATAGGGGTACTGGCCGGACATGGCGACACCCTGCGGCGTTCCGGTCGCGATCACGTACCCGGGTTCCAGCCGCATGTACTGTGACAGGTCATACACCAGGTGAAACACGTCAAAAACCATGTCAGATGTGGACGAATCCTGGCGTGGCTCCCCGTTCACATGACTGGTCAGACGCGCGTTCGTAGGGTCGAATGCGTCAGCGCTCACGGCGACGGGCCCCAGGGGTAGGGCCCCAGGGAAGCACTTGCCCTTGGACCACTGGCCGCCGGATTCCTGGGTTTGAAACACCCGTTCGGACAGGTCATTGGCAACCGTGTACGCGGCAATGTGATCCCGCGCTTGTTCGGGGGAGTCAAGGTTGTGGGCGGCGCGGCCAATGATCACGGCAAGTTCAACTTCCCAGTCCAGTTGAGAAAATCGCCGAGGTGGTTCCAGCTCGTCGTGCGGCCCCGCTACCGTGTTGGAGGTTTTGAGGAAGACCACGGGGTGGGTTGGTGTGGGGAGGTTCGCCTCGGCAGCGTGGGCGGCGTAGTTGGTGCCAATGCAGATGACCGCTCCGGGCTGGGCCACGGGGGCTCCGATCCGCTGACCGTCAATGCTGATCTCTTTACAGTCCTTGACCTGGGCCGTGGTCAGGGCGTTGGTGCCACGTGACCAGAACTCGGCGTTGAAGTCGCTGGTGAGAGGTCGCACATCGTGGTGGCGGCCATTGAGCCTCACTACGGGGATTTCCTGGCCACGCGGGCCAACACGCATGAATTCCATGAGTTCTCCTTTACGAGTACGGGTGGGGTAGTGGCAAACACAGGCGGGCTGGGCGCGCCAATCGCGGGCGGGCAAGGCGGGCGGTTATCCGCCCGCAAACGGGGGTAGAACATCGACGCGGTTCCCAGGCATCACGGTGCCGTCGGTCAATGCGACACCGTCAACCAGGAACGAACATTGCGGCAGAACTCGTGACAGTGGCGGTTCGCCGACGGGCACCTCGGGATGAAGGGAGATGAGCAGTGCAATGAACTGTTCACGGGTTGCGCCGGCGCTCAACTGACCATCTAGAACAACTTCCTCCTGTTCGACGCCGGTTGCGGCCCGGGCGGCGGCAAAGTAGCGAACAGACACCTGATTCTGGGCACCTTCATTCATGTCATCCTCCAATCGCGCTCATGGACCTGTTGGGCTGCTCATATGCGTCCGAATCTAGTCCAGCCTCACCCATGCCGTGAGCCTTGGGTTTGAGCCACATGGCTTGCCGCCACGCTTGCGCAATCTGATCGTCGCTCGCCCCGGAGCGCAGCAGTGCGGCCAGGTCGAACTCCTCGTGGGAAAACAGGCAAGACCGGATCTTTCCTTCCGCAGTGATCCGCGTGCGCGTGCACGCTGAGCAGAACGGGCGCGTGACTGACGCGATGATCCCCACCTGCCCGGCAACTCCGCGGGCGTCCACCAGGTCAAAAAGTTCCGCAGGTGCGCTTCCGCGCCCCGCCCGAGGTCGCAGCTCCCACCGCTGTTGTAGCTGGGTGGCGATGTCGTGGGCGGTGACCATGTTCTGGCGGGTCCAGCCGTGGTCGGCATCGAGCGGCATCTGTTCAATGAACCGCACAGTGATTCCGTGGTCGATTCCAAACTGGGCAAGGTCTACGGCCTGGTGGTCGTTGACGCCTCGCATGAGCACGCTGTTGATTTTCACCCCAAACGGAACGCTATCCCTGGCGGTCTGGTCACGCAGGCGCAGGGCCGCGTTGAGCCCGTCCATGACTTCGGAGAACTGAGTGCGCCGCGACAGTTGAGCGAACGTTGCGGGGTCCACGGTGTCCAGCGAAACGTTAATGCGATTCAGACCGGCTTGGTGAAGCGCGGGCAGGTGCTTCTCAAGACCAATCGCGTTGGTAGTCATAGCGATCGGCAGGTCAGGGTGGTTGCCACGAATACTCGCAACGATGTGCGCCAGATCTTGACGCAACAGCGGCTCTCCGCCGGTGAGCCGAAGTTCACTCACCCCCAGAACGTCTACAGCGACGCGGACAATCCGAACCACCTCGGCGGCGGTGAGGACAGCGTCCTTGGGCAGGAACGTCATCCCGGACGCAGGCATACAGTACGTGCACCGCAGATTGCACAGATCCGTGAGCGAAACGCGCAGGTCAGTGCCTGTGCGCCCGAATGTGTCGGCCAGTGGGCCCGAGGTGGGGGCGTCGTGCGCCCGTCGCTCCAAGGTGTCCCGGGTGTGCGAGGCGCGGTCGGCGACACTTTCTGTGCGGATCGACGGCATTCCCAGTGACACGTTCATCTCACTAGGGTATCTGCGAGCGCAGGTAGTGTTAAGCGCATGAGGAAATATGACGCTGCGTATGTTCTGGTGGTGTCGAGTTCAGTTGCTCGCGGTGACGCGACCGATACCACGGGGCCCGAACTTGCCGCATGGTTGCGGGGGCTTGGCTTTGCGACCCCTGACCCGGTGCGTGTGAGCGACGGGCACGAGGTTGCCGATGCGCTTGAGCGGATCTTGCGTGACGCGCCTGCCGTGGTGATTACCACGGGTGGAACCGGGCTGACCCCGGACGATGTGACACCCGAGATGACCGCCCGTTTTATTGAGCGCCGGGTTCCTGGGATTGAGCAGGCGTTGATCGCACAGGGTCTGGAGCACACTCCTCATGCTGCTTTGAGTCGAGGAATCGCCGGGGTCGCGGGGTCGACGCTGGTGATCAATCTTCCGGGTTCGCGGTCGGCTGTTCGCGACGCCATGGTCACGCTTGCGCCGCTGGTGCCGCACGCGTGTGAGCAGATCGCGGGCGTTCGCACCCACGGCCGAGGTGGTAAAGGGACTGCGTTGGACGCGGCTCCTGGGGGCGCGACCGCCCAGTCGGCAACCACCTCGGCGGTGGTGGCAACCAAGATCACCCGGGACCCCTGCCTGACCGACGCGGCCAGCACCGTCGTCACCCCAGAATGCGGGGCTGTCGTGGAATTCAGCGGAGTGATTCGGAACCACGACTCCGGCCGAGGTGGCGTCGTGGGCCTGGACTACACGTGCCACCCGGATGCGGAAAAGGTGCTCGCGCAGGTGGTGGGCGAGGTCGCTCAAGCGCACCCGGGGACTCGGATTGTGTGTGAACACCGGGTGGGATCGTTGCAGGTGGGCGACGTAGCGATCGTGGTTGCGGTGGCCGCGGCGCACCGGAAGGCCGCTTTCGACTGCTGCGAAGACGTGGTTAACCAGGTCAAGGCGCGCGTGCCCATCTGGAAGCAGCAACACTATGCCACAGGCGGACACGACTGGGTGGGCCTGCAGTGACAGATGAAATGGCAGCGGGCGTGACAGGAGGGCAGGCGGATCCGGCTCGCCAGGCTCGTGTGAGCGGGCGCTATGTGCGGCAGCTCAACGTTGTGGGCCTGACAGGACAACAGGCTCTAGCGCGGGCTCGGGTGCTGGTCGTCGGTGCTGGTGGCTTAGGCTCCCCGGCAGCGATTTACCTGGCCAGCGCGGGTGTTGGCACGCTGGGGCTCATCGACGACGACGTTGTTGAGCTGTCGAATCTGCACCGCCAGCCGCTCCACATGACTGAGTCGGAGGGTGTGCCCAAGGTTGAATCTGCGGCTGCGCACTTAACTGCTTTGAACCCGGACGTCCGCGTGGTGACGCACCGTGAGCGGCTCACCGCGGACAACGCTCGGCAGCTTGTGCGTGGCTATGACCTTGTCATCGACGGAGCCGACAACTTCGACACCCGCTACGTCATCTCAGACGCCTGCCGGGACCTAGGGATTCCGCACGTGTGGGCGGCCGTGCTGACGACCGGTGGGCAAATGTCGGTGTTCATGCCCCACGGGCCCACGTACCGTGACCTGTTTCCGGTGGCTCCCAGTGACGTTCCCACATGTGCCGAGGCCGGAGTTCTGGGGGTTGTTCCCGGCCAATTGGGGGTGGCTCAAGCGGCCGAAGCCCTCAAACTCATCACCGGCCTGGGCAAGCCTTTGGCAGGGCAGGTGGGAGTCTACGACATGCTCACTGGTATGTGGGAATATGTGCCGTTGATGAGCTCGGACGGGACGTCACAGTCTGAGACCGGCTCAACACTGGGGGAGGAGCCTGGGCAAACCCGCGCTGACCCGCCCCGCCCCGCCGAGGTGGCCCCCGCGCAGATTCCCGCTGACGCCTTTGTTTTGGACGTGCGTGAAGAGTCCGAATTCGATTCGGGGCATGCGCCTGGTGCGCGTTTACTGCCGTTGTCAACGATCATGGATAACCCGGAAGGCTCGGCGCGCGCACTCGCGCTCGAGGTGGAACGCGTGCCGGACCCGCACGTTTTTGTCATGTGTCAGGCCGGTGTGCGCTCGCAGTATGCGATCCAGATGTTCCACTCCCAACCGAGCGTTCAGCACATCCGCCTCACTAACGTGATCGGCGGTATGTACGCATGGATGGGGGCCGGGCTACCGGTTGTGCAACCCGCTCCGGGTGAAAACGAAACCGGGAACTAACCCACGAGTTCGGTGGCGATGCCGCGGGGACGGGCAGCGACCTCGGCGGTGGTGCCCACCTGCACAACCTTCCCGGCCTCAAGAACCACGATGTGATCTGCGAGTTCAAGATCGGCCCGGTCATGCGTAATGAGAAGAATAGGAGTGCTGAGCGAGCGCAGGTGTGCGCGAAGCTCGGTGCGTGCAGGTGCGTCCAAAGCTACAAACGGTTCATCCAGCAACAGCAGTTCCGGCCGTGGAGCCAGTGCGCGGGCCAGGGCAACTCGGGCTGCTTGCCCGCCAGACAGGGTGCTGGGCATGCGCGTGCGCAGGTCGTCCACGTGAAAACGCTTGAGCTCCTCAACCGCGCGCGCCTTCTCACTGCGCGGCAACCCAAAGGCCACGTTCGCCTCCACGTTCATGTGGGGAAACACATGCGGATCTTGCATGACATAACCGATCCTGCGTTTATGAGCCGGAACAGCAGGCAAACTGAAGTCCCGTTGCCCCACACGCACGGTGGCACCACGCACCGGAAGCAGACCGGCGATGACGTCGAACGTGGTGGACTTACCCGCCCCATTGGGTCCAATCACTGCGGTGATACCGGTGAGTGGGACATCAAAGTCAATGTCCAACCCCCGCTGGGGCAACGAAAACGCAACATGGAGGTTCACTGGCGGACACCTCGGGACGTTTTGCGATACATGGTGGCCACCACCACGAACGCCACAACCATGAGAACCACGGACACCGCTACCGCCCCAGCCGTGTCACCGGAATCAGACAGCAAATACACCTCGAGCGGAAGCGTGCGCGTCACCCCCTGGAGCGAACCCGCAAACGTCACGGTCGCCCCAAACTCACCCAGAGCACGCGCAAAAGCCAACACCGCGCCAGAAATGAGTGCGGGTCGCAACAGTGGCAGCACAATCCGAAAAAGCGTGCGGGTAGGGCCAGCGCCCAACGTCGTCGCGACCTTGGCGAACCCAGGGTCTAGCGAAGTGAGTGCACCTTCGACCGTGAGCACCACGAACGGCATCGCCACAAACGTCTGGGCCACAACCACCGCAACCGTGGTGAACGCAACCGAAACACCCGCAGCTTCCAACGACGAACCAATGATCCCCGCGCGCCCAAATGTTGAAAGAAGCGCGATACCTCCCACAACAGGCGGAAGCACCAACGGCAGAAGCACGACCGTGCGCAACAACCGCACACCCGGAAACTCGCGGACCGTCAACAACGCCAAGGGAACCCCCAAAAGCACCGACAACACAGTCGCACAGGTAGCTGTAATGAGCGACAACCGCAGAGCCTGAAGCGCAGACGGGGCGGTGATCAGTGAGAAAAACTCCGGCCAATTCGCCCGCGCCACCAAGCCCACAACGGGAAGCGCCACGAAACTCGCCGCCACAACAGCCGGCACCCACATCCACCGGGGAAACGGTGTTTCCGCTTGCGACCGCGGGTCAGCCTGCGGCCGCACGTCAGCGTCTAGTTTCACGGCTGCCCAAAACCGTTCGAGCGAAGCTCCTGCTGAGCACGCTCAGATAGAACAAACTCAACGAACTGCGCAGCTCTCGCAGTCTTTCCACCCTGGGAGGTGACGGCGATGGGGTAGCGGTTGACGACCTCGGCGGCCTGCGGAAAATCAACCGCCTCAACCGTGTCTGACGCGCGGGCGTCAGTCACGTACACCAGCCCCGCATCCACCTGGCCCGACTCCACTTTTGTGAGCACTGCGGTGACTTTGGATTCCTCGGTGGCCGGGCTGAATGACACGCCTGCGAGGTCCATCACCTGTTTGGTGGCGTTGCCACACGGAACGGCGGGGGCACACACGGCGACTGTGACGTCCGGCCGGACCAGCGACTCCAGATCGGTAATGTTGGCCGGGTTGCCTTCAGGCACGGCGATCGCGAGCGTGTTCGTGGCGAAAATCTGGGGGTCCTGAACGAGCCCGGCTTGGGAAGCTGAGTCCATGGTGGGTTCGTCGGCGGAGGCGAAAACCTGGGCCTGTGCACCGGACTTCATCTGCTCAACCAAACCGGACGAACCAGCGAAATTCAACGTCACCGCGGTGCCGGTTTTTTCTTCGAAATCCTTCCCGATTTTTTCAAACGACTTCTTCAACGAAGCAGCAGCGAAAACGGTCAGGGACTCTTCTATCTCTGACTTTCCGCATGAAGCGAGCGCACAACACGTCAGTGTGAGGGCTACAACTGCAGCAAGTGGCTTCATCATGGTCATGTTTCCGATGGTACGGCGCTAGCGCGCCACGCAAGACCCTATATCCGTTCCAGCGCAATCGCTTGTGACAAGGCGCTGGCGATCACGGCGTTCCCGGGCGTTAGTTGCATACGGTCGATCTCGTCGGTGCCCACCAAGGAAAAAATCCGGTGAGGGCCCGCCTGTATTTCCACCATCGACATGACATCTCCACGCCTGACGTCGGTGACGATGCCATAAAAACGATTCGCCACGCTCGTGGACATGTGGCGGGGGGCCTCGGGTAGCACCGTGATCTTTCGGGCATGACGTGCCAACTCAACACCGTCGACGACCGTGCGGCCCGAGGCGTCGGTGTGGTGCGTGAGCGTTTCTGCCGCGATCCAGCGCCTCACCGTGTCGGTGCTTACGCCTAAGAAGCGGGCGGCTTCGGATACGCGGTACATGGGTGTGTCAGTCATCTGAATCCTGAGATGGTGATGGGTGGGTCTGCCCGAGGTGGTGCTCGGCTTCACGGGACCAGTCGCCTGATTTGCCACCGGACTTCGCGTCAACCTTGATCTCCGTGAGAACCGCGTGCTTGTCAACGGCTTTGATCATGTCGTAGATGGTCAGCGCGGTCAGCGAAACAGCGGTCAGCGCCTCCATTTCGACGCCTGTCTTACCCGAAGTCTTCACCACAGCCTGAATGTGTACACGGTCATGCTCAAGGCTGAATGTCACGTCGATTCCGGAAAGGTCCAGCGGGTGGCACAGCGGAATGAGGTCCCATGTACGTTTTGCTCCCATGATTCCGGCAACGCGAGCAATGGGCAGGGCTTCTCCTTTAGGCAGGCTTCCCGACGCAATCAGCTCCATGACCTCGGGCGTGGTGATCACCGTGCCACTTGCTACGGCCCGGCGGGCTGTCACGGGTTTGCCGCCCACGTCTACCATGCGCGCGGCCCCGGATTCGTCTACGTGGGACAACTGGGGTGCGCTGTGCTCAGAACTCCCTGTCATGTGGCACACGCTAGCAGGTTCCATTGCCTGCAAACCCCGGCAGCTTAAAGCGCGAGAGCCTCAAACGTGTCACCGTCTTCGATGACCGAGACATCTTCCGGGATCATCACCAGCAGGGTCGCATCGGCCTGCATGTGCAGCAAGTGAGAACTGTTGCTCCACTCCAAGAGCGCGCTTCCATCAGCATCAGTGCGCGCGAATCGCAACTGGGTTTTCCCCGCCGGACTGCTCACCGGCTCACCGTCGGGAGTTCGCACCGTGACGCTCATGCGGTTGCGGGGCCGTGCTCCAAACAGCGAAGTGCGCAACAACACTTCGATGCTTACCAGCGTGGACACCGGATTTCCGGGTAACGCCACCCATGGAACCCCAGCCAACTGGCCCACTGCCTGCGGGCCACCCGGCTGCATGGGAAGGCGGCAGAACTCCATGCCACTGTTGGGGAGCACGGGGGACTGCGCGCCACCGTACGAGTTTTCGACTCCCCTCTGAACTTCCAGCTCTGAGGCCAAACGAATGACCTCGCGTGCCCCCATGGAAATGCCGCCCATCGACACGACTATATCGGCGCGGCGTGCTTCATCCGCTTGCCATGAGCGCACTGCGTCCAGCAGCAAATCTGGGTTGTCGGGCGCGTGCAGGGTGCCTACCACGTGAGCTCCCGCTGCTGACAGTGCTGCCACCGCCGCCGAGGTGTTGGAATCGTAGATCTGCGCCGCCCCTGGGTGCTGACCGGGTTGGCACACTTCATCTCCCGTGGACACAACCAGGACTCGAAATGGTTTAAACACGGCAACCTGCGTGAGCCCCACGGATGCGAGCGAACCGAGTCGCGCCGGTGTGAGGTCGTCACCAACGGCGCACAGTGCTTCCCCGTAGTCGATGTCGCTACCTCGGTGCCGAACAAACCTGCCGGGCTCGAATGTGGCCCGGGGCGTAAACGTCACATGTGAAAGGTCATCAAACCCAGACACGGTTTCTTCCACCGGAACCACACACAGGTCGACACCATCTTCGGCGCATTCGCCTACAGTCGGTCCCGCCCAGGCGGGGATCTTCGCGCCCGTCATAATGGGCATCGCGAAGCCCGGTTTGAGCGGTTCGGGATTGTGCCCGGCGGCCGCCATTGGAAGGAGAGGCACGGGCTTACCTGCCACCACCTCGGGGTCGTTGGGGTGCACAACAAACCCGTCCATTTGGGAGTTGTCGAACCGGGGGACCTGCTCAGTGGACCAAACTTGCTGGGCTGCCCGCAACGGCATGGGGTGGGTAGCAACCTGAGCGAGATCGCGGTGCTCCCAACGACTCATGAACAAGAGGAAGTCGAAAAGCTTTTCGTGGTAATCCGCAATTGAAACCATGCCAGTAGACTACGGCCCGCGTCGCCTGCGCGCCACAGCCCGAACCCTAGAGAGCGCGCCCCTCCATGTCCATGTGTGACACCCGCACACACGCACACTCCAGAGTTTGGAACAATGAGAGCATGAGCAATGCAAACCGCGTAAAACTGCGTGCCCCCGAACTCGTTGGCCGACGCTGGATCAACACCGGCGGAAAAAACCTAAGCCTGGAAGATCTGCGCGGGAAGATCGTCCTCCTCGACTTTTGGACGTTCTGCTGCATCAACTGTCTGCACGTGCTCGACGAACTGCGCCCACTCGAGGAAAAATACGCGGATGTCCTGGTCACGATTGGTGTCCACTCACCCAAGTTTGAGTTTGAACGCGAAATCGAATCCGTCGACCGGGCAGTCGAACGCTACCAAGTCGAACACATCGTGCTCGATGACCCCAACCTCGAAACCTGGAAGGCCTACACCGCACGCGCCTGGCCCACCCTGGTCGTCATCGACCCGGAAGGCTACATCGTCGCGTCTATGTCGGGGGAGGGGCACACCTCGGGCCTCATCAGCCTCATCGAAGAAGTTGCCGCGGAG
The DNA here is from genome assembly GCA_902489185.1 of uncultured Brevibacterium sp. Taxonomy (GTDB): domain Bacteria; phylum Actinomycetota; class Actinomycetes; order Actinomycetales; family Brevibacteriaceae; genus Brevibacterium. Next base: position 13,657 of record CABTZC010000018.1, read on the forward strand.
CACGAAGCCAAAGGGACCCTCCGCCGAGGTGACGCCCCGTATGTGCCGCCCGCACCTCGGGAAGGGGACCTGTTTTACCCCGGTAAAGTTGTGCGCCTGGCCGACGGCCGGTTGATCGTCGCAGACTCCGGCCATCACAGCTACGCGCTCTACGACAGTGACGGCGCGAACCTGCTTGGACGGATCGGCTCGGGTGAACGCGGAAACGCCGACGGCGACTTTGCCACCGCCCAGTTCTCAGAACCCGGTGGCGTGGCCCAGTTGCCGCCCGAAATCGCGCAACACGTGGGCTATCACCTGGTCGCAGCGGACACGGTCAACCACACGTTGCGCGGAATCAACCTGGAAACCCAAACTGTGACTACCGTGGCCGGAACCGGCGAACAATACATGGTGGGAGCCAGCGACAACGTTCCTGATCAGCCCGGCTTTTCTGGACGCTACGACGGCCCAGCCACGTCCGTGAAACTCTCCAGCCCGTGGGACGTTGTGTACGTGCCCAAGACGTCCAATGTGGTCATCGCCATGGCAGGTAATCACACCATGTGGACCTTCGACCCGGTAGCCGGAACCGTTGCGCACATTTCCGGGTCTCTCAACGAAGGCTTGCGGGACACCTCGGAGACGGCAACCCCGTTTGACCTGGATGAATGGTTTGCCCAGCCGTCCGGTGTGCGACTCGCCAGCGACGGAGACGTGTGGGTGGCGGACTCCGAAACCTCGGCACTGCGCAAACTCGACCCATCGACCGGTGCCGTCACGTCATACGTGGGCGTGGGCCTGTTCGACTTCGGATTCCAGGACGGGCCAGCCGAATCCGCCCGTCTGCAGCATCCGCTGGGCGCGCTCGAACTTCCAGACGGCACCGTCGCCATCGCCGACACCTACAACGGGGCCATCCGCCG
>CABTZC010000019.1 GCA_902489185.1 uncultured Brevibacterium sp.
ACTGAAACCATTATTGGTCTTCGAACTCCAGTACAGGGCTCCATCACGCTCGATGGAAGTGAACTCGTTGGCACATCGGTGAAACACCGTTTGGATGCCGGGATCGGGTACGTTCCAGAGGACCGGTCCACAGACGGCATGATCAAAGACTTTTCCATTCGAGAGAACATGATTCTCGACTGGTACAACCGCCCTCCGTATTCACAAGGGCTCGCGCTGAAGCCACAGGTCATTAGGGACGAAGCTGCTAAGAAGGTCGAGGAGTTCGACATTCGGCTTCGAACAATTGACGACCCAATTTCCACTTTGTCTGGTGGTAATCAGCAGAAGGTGGTTCTGTCGCGCGAACTGGGACGTGAGCTCAAACTCTTGATTGCTTCCCAGCCCACTCGTGGTCTTGACGTTGGGTCGATCGAGTTCGTCCACAAACGCATTATTGCGGAACGCGACGCAGGCACTCCCTGCATCATTGTGTCTACGGAACTCGACGAAGTACGTAACCTTGCCGACCGCGTTGCGGTCATGTATCGGGGAAGCATCGTAGGGATTGTCCCTGCGGACACTCCTCGTGATGCGTTGGGTCTCATGATGGCCGGAGCATCGGAAGAAGAAGCTATGGCTCGCGTTGCTGATGGAACAGCAGTAACCGAAGTCAGTGAGGCAGCGCAGGAGGACATCGTATGAGCGCGCCCGTGAAAGAGAAGAAGACAGAAGAGCGCTCGCATCCGCAGTCGACGTCGGTGGTGCGTCAGATCGTGACGGGCACGTTCGGTGTGTCTGTTTTGTCGATTGTTCTTGCACTTATCTTCGGGGCATTTCTGATCGCGTTCGCTGACCCGAACGTTCAAAAGGCTGCGGGGGATTTTTTCGCCCGGCCCACTGATCTGCTCTACTACGCGTGGACGTCAATCACGGAAGCGTACGTGGCTCTGTTTCGCGGCGCGATCTTCGACTGGCAGGCACATTCGTTCACGCGCATGATCCGCCCGTTTACGGAATCACTTGTGCTGTCGACTCCGTTGATCTTTACGGGACTGGGCATCGCCTTGGCGTTTAGGTCTGGCTTGTTCAACATTGGTGGACAAGGTCAGGTGATCTTGGGCGCGGTGACTGCTGGTTTTATTGGTTATGCACTTAACCTTCCACCCGTGATCCACCTGTTGATTGCCCTGGTGGCAGGAACCGTTGCAGGCGCCCTGTGGGCAGGAATCGCTGGTGTTCTTAAGGCCCGCACCGGGGCTAACGAAGTGATCGTGACGATCATGCTGAACTCGATTGCCGGATTCCTTTTGTCGTATCTGCTCAAACAAGCATGGTTTAGGCAAACTGGGTCTGCTAACCCCATTACCACGGAGATTCACAGTTCAGCGGCTTTATTTCCGCTCCTTCCATCTCCGTTCCGTCTGCACTTTGGGTTCTTGATCGCGATCGCCGCCACCGTTCTCGTGTGGTGGATCTTGGAACGTTCGACAATCGGTTTTGAGTTCCGCGCGGTGGGGTCAAATCCTGCAGCTTCACGGACTGCGGGTATTTCTGTTCAGCGTGTCACCGTTCTGGTGATGGCGCTCGCAGGTGCGCTCGCCGGACTGGGTGGAGCTGCCCACGTACTTGGTACGGAAATGAAGATTTCCGGTGGTGTCGCGGGCCAGATCGGATTCGATGCGATCACGGTGGCGTTGTTGGGCCGGTCGCGGCCGGTAGGGACGTTCTTTGCCGGTTTGCTGTTTGGTGCTTTGAAATCCGGTGGGTACCTCATGCAGGCACAGACCGGAACCCCTATTGACATCGTTTTGGTTGTGCAGTCAACGATCGTGCTCCTCATCGCAGCACCGCCGTTGGTTCGTGCGATCTTCCGATTGCCAGCGCCCGTTGCGAAGGAGGCTGCATGAACACCCTGACTAAGGAATCACAATTGCCTACTGCCCTGCAGCCCGTTGAGTGGAAGTACCCAATTCTTTACGGTGTTTTAGCCGTTATCGCGTTTGTTGCGTTTGGGCTGGGAGCACCTGGTGACGCACAGACGACGTTCGCGTTCACCGCGCCCGACGCGTTCCTTGCCATCCCCGATCTGGTTGTCGCTTCGAAGATCGCCGCGATCGTGGTGGGTGTCATTCTCTTAGCGCTTGCAGGTTTCAGTTTGTGGGCTACGCGCGTCCGTGCCGAGGTGGGAGTGTGGCTCCCGCTGGCGTTCGGAGTTTTGTTCGTGTTTGCGTTCCTGACATGGGCCGGTGCTGGCCGAGGTGTAATCGCCACGACCTCGTTGTTGGCCGGTGGATTGGCGTTGTCCGTTCCGCTGATTTTTGGTGCCATGTGTGGTCTGGTTGGTGAACGTTCCGGCATCATTAATATTGCGATTGAGGGCCAGCTGTTGGCTGGTGCGTTCCTCGCAGCAGTGGTTGCCAGTGTTGCTAAGAACCCATATGTGGGCTTGATTGCGGCACCCCTGGCCGGAGCCATTGTGGGTTCAATTCTGGTGTTCTTCGCAGTGAAGTACTGGGTCAACCAGATCATTATTGGTGTTGTTCTCAACGTGCTCGTTGTGGGTCTGACCAACTTCCTATTCTCGACGCTTCTGACACAGAACCAAGAACTGTGGAACTCCCGTCAGGCGCTCCCGGCTCTTCCGGTTCCGCTGTTGAGCGAGATCCCAGTGATCGGTCCGGTGTTCTTCAAACAGAACATCTTGGTGTACCTCATGTATGTGGTCGTCATTGTTTTGCACGTGGCTGTGTTCCATTCCAAGTGGGGGCTTCGGATGCGCGCAATCGGTGAGCACCCACGGGCTGCCGACACAGTGGGTATCAACGTCAACCGTGGACGTGTTCTGAATACGATTTTCGCCGGTGCGATCGCGGGCCTTGGTGGTGCGTTTTTCACAATCGGTTCAGGTTTGGCCTTCGGTAAAGAAATGACAGCCGGTCAGGGGTACATCGCTTTGGCTGCCATGATCTTGGGTAAGTGGAATCCATTTGGGGCGTTGTTCGCAGCGATTTTGTTTGGGTTCACCAAAAACCTGGGTAACTCGCTTTCCGCGATCGGTGCTCCAATTCCGCAAGACCTTCTGTTCATGTTGCCGTACATCGTGACGATCTTTGCGGTTGCAGGATTCGTGGGCCAGGTTCGCGCGCCAGCGGCAGAAGGTATTCCGTACTCCAAGCAGTAAAAGAGGTCAGAATGGATTGGGACGTTTTGCGTGAACGCGCACGTGCCGTGATGGAGAACGCGTATGTCCCGTATTCGCACTACCCTGTAGGTGCTGCTGCTCTCGTTGACGACGGTCGAATCATTGTGGGGTGCAATGTTGAAAATGCGTCCTACGGATTAGGGCTGTGTGCCGAATGTGGCCTTGTCTCGGAGCTTCACCGGACAGGAGGAGGTCGGTTGGTCGCATTCGCGTGTGTTGATAAACACGGCAACAAACTGGTGCCGTGTGGCCGGTGCCGTCAACTGCTATACGAACACGGTGGGCCAGATCTCCTCCTTGACATGCCATCTGGGATCGCACCACTTTCCCAGGTGCTCCCGGAAGCTTTTGGACCCGATCACTTAAGGAGCTGACATGATCGAACCATTTGACGTCGTCGATGTGATTCGCACAAAGCGTGATCGTGAAGAACTCAGCGACGAACAGATCGCATGGGTCATCGACGCCTACACGCGCGGTGTTGTCGCCGATGAACAGATGTCGTCATTGGGAATGGCGATCTTCCTCAACGGGATGAGCCCACGCGAAATCGCTCAGTGGACGCACGCGATGATCGAGTCCGGCGAGCGGATGGACTTTTCGAGCTTGTCGAAACCCACCTCGGACAAACACTCAACAGGGGGAGTGGGGGACAAGATCACTTTGCCACTGGCCCCTCTGGTCGCGGTCTTTGACGTTGCCGTTCCGCAGCTGTCTGGCCGTGGACTGGGGCACACCGGTGGCACGCTGGACAAGCTGGAGTCGATCCCAGGTTGGCGGGCCAACCTGAGCAACGACGAACTCATGAGCCAGCTTGAGGACATTGGTCCTGTGATCTGTGCTGCCGGAACCGGCCTTGCTCCTGCGGACAAGAAACTCTATGCGTTGCGCGACATCACCGGGATCGTCGACTGCATTCCGCTCATCGCGTCGTCAATCATGAGCAAGAAGATCGCTGAAGGCACCCAGGCGCTTGTCCTTGATGTGAAGGCCGGTTCGGGGGCGTTCATGAAGGACGTTGAACAGGCAACTGCCCTTGCCCGCACCATGGTGGAGTTGGGGAAGAACGCAGGTGTTGAGACCTCGGCGTTGATTACCGACATGTCAACCCCGCTGGGGCTCACGGTTGGCAACGCGCTGGAAGTCCGTGAGTCTGTCGAAGTGTTGGCCGGCGGAGGGCCCGCGGATGTTGTTGAACTTACGGTTGAGCTGGCACGTGAGATGCTCGCGCTGGTTGGCAAGACCGAGGTGGATGTCGAGGCCGCGCTCAACGACGGCCGGGCGATGGACATGTGGAACCGCATGATCGAACGTCAGGGTGGTGACCCGCACGCGACTCTGCCTACTGCAAAAGAAACCCACACGGTGACGGCTGAAGAATCGGGTGTTGTGACGACCCTTGACGCGCTGAGCGTGGGCGTTGCGTCGTGGCGTCTGGGTGCTGGGCGCGCACGCAAGGAGGACCCAGTGCAGGCCGGTGCAGGTATTGAGTTGCACGCCAAACCTGGCGACACCGTGACAGCTGGCGAGCCCCTGATGACGTTGCACACGGACGAACCGCAGCGTTTTGAACGTGCGCTCGAATCGCTTGAAGGCGCGTGGAGCATTGGCCAGCAGGCTGCGCCTCGCACTGTTATTTTGGACCGAGTTTCCTAACCGAAAGGACACCCAATGACCACCCGCACTGATGTTGCACAGATGATCGACCACACGCTTCTCAAACCCGAATCAACTCCTGAGGACTTCGTTGCGCTGGTTGAGGCCGGTAAGGAACTGGGTGTGAAGGCTGTGTGCGTGTCGCCTTCCGCGCTTCCGCTCACCGACACCGGTGACCTGGTGGTGGCCACGGTTGTTGGCTTCCCGTCCGGTGCGGTCAAGCCACAGATTAAGGCTGCCGAGGCGGCCCAAGCTGTGCGTGACGGCGCCCGTGAGATCGACATGGTGATCAACGTGGGGCAGGCAATCGCGGGCGATTTTGCTGGGGTCGAAGCTGACATCAATGGGGTAGTGACTGCCGTTGCCGAGGCGGCAAAGGACTTAGGTCTTCCGGTTGCGACCGGCCCGGAGTCAGCGACTGAAGGTGCCGCGATCGTCAAGGTGATTATTGAGTCAGCAGCTTTGAGCGACGAACAGATCGTGGGTGCGTGTGAGGCTGCGGTGCGTGCAGGAGCCCACTACGTGAAGACATCGACTGGGTTCCACCCGGCCGGTGGTGCAAGTGCTCACGCTGTCAAACTGATGCGCTCAACCGTGGGTGATGCTCTGGGTGTCAAGGCTTCCGGTGGGATCCGTGACGCACAGGCAGCACAGTCCATGATCGAGGCTGGGGCGTCGCGCCTGGGCCTGTCAGGAAGTGCTGCCGTGCTCGACGGTTTCACGGCATAAGCACCAAAGCCACGTATTACTGCAGGAACTCAGCGAGGTCTGCAGTAATACGGTCCAGCTTGGCGCGGGCTTCTGCAAGAGCCTGCGGGTACGTGCTCTCATCAGCCGTTTCAACGGCTTCCAAGTAGCACTTAAGCTTGGGCTCTGTTCCCGACGGGCGGATCACCACCCGGTCGCCAGACTCCGTCAAGAGAGCAAAACCGGGAGTACCCGGAAGGGACTCCGACCCTTGCGACAGGTCAACGACCTCGGTCACGGCAGACCCACCCAAATCAGTGGGAGGTGCCGACGCAAGCCGGTCCAACATCTTGTCAATGTGCTTCAGGTTGGTGACGCGGATCGTGTACGGGGCGGTGAGGAAAATACCGTCACGAACGCGAATGCGCTTCAACTCGTCGTCAACGGTGCGCCCTTGCGCGTGGAGTTCGGCAACAAGGTGAGCGATCACGACCGCGGCCGACACGCCGTCCTTATCGCGCACAACCTGAGGGTTCACGCTGTAGCCCAGCGCCTCTTCGTACCCGAATACCAGGTCGGTGCCACGGGCAATCCACTTGAAACCGGTCAACGTGGTGCGGTGTGGGACCCCGTGGAAGTCCGCGGCCTGGGCCAATGCTCGTGACGACACGATCGAATTGGCCACCGTCCCAGGGGTCCGGGACGCAATGAAATCACCCAGGAGCAAACCAACCTCATCACCGGTCAGCTGACGGAACGCGCCGTGGGAATCCGGGATTGGAACAGCGATCGACACGCGGTCGGCGTCTGGGTCGTTGGCGATGACCAACTGCGCGTTTTCAGCTTTTGCCGTTTCAAACGCCAGGTCAAGGGCCCCAGGTTCTTCCGGGTTAGGGAACGTGACAGTGGGGAAGTCCGGATCGGGTTGAGCCTGCGCCTCAACCGGCGTCACACGCGTGAACCCGGCCTGTTCAAGCGCTGTGAGCGTGGTGTCATTGCCCACCCCGTGCATCGACGTGTGGACAATCCGCAGATCAGCCGGTGCGTCAGACACACCCAAACGCGACCTGACCGCGGCGATGCTTGCCAGGTACTCCTCGGTGACATCGACGCTTTCCCACCCGGACTCTGCGCGAGCAACATCGGCGACGCTGTCAACACGGGCAATGTGCGACGCGATCTGTGAATCAAACGGCGCCACGATCTGTGCTCCTGCGCCATGCGTGGCGCGTTCGTGAGCGGCGTCCTCACTTGCCGCCCCAATTCCGGCGAACGCCATGCCCGGTGCCCCCGCCGTGGCGTGGGCGGCGCTGGCTTGCGAAACGGTGTCAGCGAGGTACACGGCGGCCTGCGGGCGGGCTCCTAAGTACACCTTGTACCCATTGTCCCGAGGTGGGTTGTGGCTGGCCGTAACCATCACCCCGGCGTCGGCCTCGAGGTGGTTGACGGCAAACGCAAGCATCGGAGTGGGCTTGCGGGCCGGCAGCATGAGCGCACGGCCACCGGCAGCGGTGACAACGGCTGCAGTGTCGCGGGCAAAATCCTCTGAACCGTACCGGGCGTCACACCCGATCACCACGGTGAAATTGTCCCCCACGGTGTCACGCAAAAACGCGGTGAGCCCAGCTGCTGCGCGGATCACCACGGCACGGTTCATCCGGTTGGGGCCACCGCCCAGCTCACCACGCAGACCCGCGGTCCCAAACTGCAGCATGCCAGAAAAACGGTCGGCCAAATCATCGAGTGCCCGGGCCGACTCTTCACCCGGCTCCTGCGTCGCTTCAACCAGGTCAGTCAGCTGTTTCCGGGTTTCTGGGTCCGGGTCATCTGCGATCCATGCGCGTACAGCATCAAAGTCCACACTCATGATTCCCTCACTTCAGGATTCGACGAACAATGTCGGCCAACAACTGCGAGATCCGGGGGCCGGCCTGCTGCCCAGCCTCTAACACCTCGGCGTGGTTGAGCGGTTGTTCAGAAACACCGGCACCGAAATTCGTCACTAGGGAAATCCCCAGGATCTCCATGCCCGCTTCACGCGCAGCGATGGCCTCCAAGGCAGTGGACATTCCCACCAGGTCAGCGCCCATGGTGCGAGCCATGCGAACTTCCGCGGGGGTTTCGTAGTGCGGGCCGCGGAACTGTGCGTACACGCCTTCGGCAAGCGTGGGGTCGATCTCCTTGGCAACTGCGCGCAAGTGTGACGAGTACAGGTCGGTGAGGTCCACGAACGTGGCACCTTCCAGAGGGCTGGCGGCGGTGAGATTGATGTGGTCGGAGATGAGGACGGGAGTTCCCGGCCCGAAGTCCGTGTGCGTGGATCCGCACCCGTTGGTCAAAATGATGGTTTTGGCTCCCGCGGCCGCAGCTGTGCGAACACCGTGGGCAACCGCGCGCACGCCCTTGCCTTCGTAGAAGTGGGTGCGAGCTCCAAGGACCAGTGCGTGTTTGGGGCCTGCCTGCGTGTCCACCTTGATGGTGGTGAGGGTTCCGGGGTGGCCGGACACCTGCGAGGTGTGGAAGCCGGGCACCTGATCTGCCGGTGTGGAGGCTACGGGGTCGCCCAGCAACTGTGCTGCTGACCCCCATCCCGAGCCCAGCACCAGGGCGATGTCGTGGCTGTCGATTCCGGCTGCATCGTTGAGAACCTGGGCAGCCTGCTGTGCGCTTTCAAGCGGTGAGTCATTCGTGCTCATACCAGTGACACTAGACGAAAACGGGTGGTGTTTTCATGTGATCTTCGCAAAAACCTGCCACGTTAGGATTTAAGCATGATGACAATCCGCCCGTTTGCCCCCGGTGATGACCTGGCGCTCAACAATATTTTGAGCGACCCCAACGACCCCGCGCACCACATGTTGCGTTCGCTTTTGCGCGAAGATTCGGATTCGGCGCCTGTGACGCGCACGGTTGTCGCCGAGGTGGCCGCCGGCGTGCTCGTGGGTGTTGCCGTGTGTGCGCAGTCGCCGGCGCACCCGCAACGGGCGTGGTTTCACACTGAGGTAGCTCGCGAATTAGACAGTGAAGAGGCCGCCGAGGTGTCCGCCCAGTTGCGTGAAAAGCTCAGTCACGCTGTTGCCGGGACCGTTCTTGAAGGGCTTCCGCTGCGTACCCGCGTGGGTGTCGGTGCGGGTAGTTCAGACGCGGGTAGCGCGGACGGTGACACGGAGCTTTTCCGAACCCGGATCGTGCGCGTTGAGACCCTGGCATTAGGTGGTTTGGGGGCCGACCGGTTAGACGACTTTGCTGTCACAGCCACCGGTTCGGTAGAACTGACGCGCGCCTTTTCGCAGTGGTACACCGGTGTCAACCGGGCAGACCCTGCCGCGTCCATGACCTTGGGTGAGTTCAACCGTCGGTTCCTGTCCGAGGCGACCGGTGCGCACGGAGCGGCCATGTTCAAACGCGACGGGCAGGTGACCGCATTCGCCGTGTCGTACCCGCCAGAGCAGAGTGCCGAAGGTGACGCAACTCAAGACACGCCTGAGGCCACTGAGCTCACTGTGGGTGTCATGGCTGATGCCGTTGAACCATGCCCTGAACGCGATTCGGCAGAGTACCAAGCCGCACTCGGCGATGCGGGAGCACTCATTGCCCGCCTGTCCACGGACACCGACGTTGTGGTGGAAGTGACCAGCGAAATGCCGGTGCTCACCGAACTCATCGACGGCCTTATACAGGCGGGCAAAGCACACGTGCTCTACGAATACGTCACGCTGGGAAGTGAGCCTCTTAACCGCTAGTCGCGGTTTGTCTGCACCCGCTGGCGCGCAAAGTCCACATACCAGTCCACGGTGGCAACGTCCTCGGCGGCGGTGCGGTTAATTGTGCTGGGGTCTGCTCCCTGGAAGATCTTCTTAATGGGCACTTCCATGAGCTTTCCGGTGCGCGTGCGCGGAACCGCGGGAGCTTCAATGAGCTCATCGGGCACATAGCGGGGCGAGATCTTGGTGCGGATCGCCTCAACAATTGCGCTCTTGAGGTTCTCATCGAGCGTGTGCCCGCGAGCCGGAACCACGAAAAGCGGCATGTAGTAGTCGCCGTCTCCCACCTCGGCGCCAATCACCATAGAGGTGGCAACCCCGGGCACCTGGTCAACAACATCGCAAATATCGGCCGAGCCCATACGGATACCGCCACGGTTGATAGTGGAGTCGGAACGGCCGTGAATGATCCACGGTCCTTCCGGCAGCTGAGTGGCCCAGTCGCCGTGGCGCCACACGCCGGGGAAGTCCGCGAAATAGGCGTCGTGGTACTTGCTGCCGTCCGGGTCATTCCAGAACATAACCGGCATGTTGGGCAGAGGCTGCGTGAACACGAGCTCACCCACCTCGCCAATCACGGATTCGCCCTGGGCGTTAAACGCGTGCGCATCAACGCCCAGCACCTTGCCCTGGAGTTCGTTGACATACACGGGGTCGAACGGGTTGGCGCCCAGGATGCCCGAACAAATATCCGTTCCACCCGAGCTGGAACCCAGCTGGAAATCGTGTTTGACCTGCTCATATGCCCACCTCCACGTGGAACCGGGAAGCGTGGACCCGGTGGACATGATGTGTTCCAGGGAATTGAGCTTGTAGCTTTCCGACGGGTTGATGCCGGCCTTTTCGATGAGCGACAAAAGCGCAGCCCCGGTGCCGATCTGGGTGACGTTTTCGCTCTCCGCAATGTCAAACAGGCGAGCGGGCGAGGGGTAGGCCGGCGATCCGTCGTAGGTGATGGTGGTGGAGCCCAAGGCCAGCACGTTCACCATGAGGTTCCACACCATCCATGTGGTGGCCACAGCGAAGTACATGCGGGTGTTTTCGTCCGACCCGTTGTGCAGGCCAGCCATTTTGTACACGTCCAGAACGATTCCGCCGTGCCCGTGCACGATTCCCTTTGGCTTGCCCGTTGTGCCCGAGGAGTACAGGATCCACAGCGGGTGGGAGAACTCGACTGGCTCAAACACGGGGTCTTGTGGGGTGGCGGTGAGTTCGGAGAAACGGTGATGAGTGACCGAGGTGGTAGCCCCGGTGCCTTCCTGTCCGGGGAGGTCTGAGTACGTATCTGGGTGGGAGTCGCGGTGACGGTCGATCAGGATGTGGTGCTCCACCGTGGGGAGCACGCTGAGTGTGGACTCGATCTGGGGGAGCATGTTTCGGTATGTGCCGTTGAAGTCGAATCCGTCAACCGTGAGAAGGACTTTGGGTTCGATTTGGGCAAAGCGGTCAGCGATTCCGTTTTCACCAAAGTCGGTGTTGACCACCGACCACACGGCGCCCACGGTGGCCGAGGCGAGCAGTGCGATGATCGTTTCGGCAATGTTGGGGAGAACGGCGGCCACGCGGTCACCGGGGCGAACGCCCATGTCACGCAGTGCCGCGGCCAGTGCGCCAACTTTTCCGTTGAGTTCCTTCCACGTGTAGCTTTCGCGTGGGTCGGATTCGTGGAGGGCAACCACGGCTTCACGGTCTGGCATGGTGTGGACGTGGCGCAACAGGTTTTGTGCATAGTTCACGCTGGCGCCGGGGAACCATGTGGTTTTTTCTATTGAGTCGCCTGTGCGCACGGGTCCATCGCCACGGGTGCCTACGACGTCAAAGTACTCCCAGATGCTTTCCCAAAAGTCGTCGAGGTTGTCGACTGACCACTGGTGTAGTTCTGCGAACCCGGTGGTGTGAACTCCCTTTTTGTCAGTCAACCACTGCTGATACGCGTACATGGGGGACTGGCGGATACGTTCTTCACTGGGCTGCCACAGCTTCTCACGAGTGGTCATCTGATCCTCCGTTGGATTCGTAACGTGCGTCACGCTCCATCATGCCCGAACAATCGTTCGGTTTTCTAGTAGAGCACGGCACGTGGACGGGCACGCGCACATTCGCGTGTACGAACCACGCGCATGAGGCGTGCGGTGGAATGAACGGAAGGTCGCGTACTACTTGTCCCAGCTCCTGTGGTGAACGCGCTCCAACGATCAGCATGGGACCTCGGGCACGAGCCTGCGCCAGTGGCGATCCATACCCAGGCATGTGATCAAGAGGCGCAGCAACTACGGTGAGCGCTCCAAACTCCCAGGACTCCTCATGCGCTCGCGGAACCACGACCGTGCTGCGTGGCAGGTGCTCGGATAGACGGTGAAGAAGCGGCGCGGTTGCGTGTTCTGGGCCTAACACGTTGAGGACGGGCCCCGTCGCCGGATCCCAGTACACCGCATTGCCCAGAGGGCTCGCCCCCACCAGGATTCCGGTACCCACATCGGTAATACCCACATCGGGAACTGCCTGGTCGACAAACGGGAGGCGGGTGGACACCTGGACATCGACCCCGTCGGAAGCTGCGATCGACGGGGAGGAGAGGAGACCTCGGCCGGGGTCCTTCATACCCGCAAACCGGGCGGGCTTCACGCCATAGAAAACAGCGTCTTCAGCCACGGCCGGTGGGAACGTCAGACGGGTCGAAGCCCGCGTCGCCACTGCTGAGGCAACACCTCGGCGGCCTGTCACCAGGGCAAATGGTCTGTGTGCCAGCACTAAGTCAAGCCTCGCCCGGTGAGTGGGGGAGAGCAGGTCGTCCGAGTCGTCTACTGCGACAAACACGGGGTGTGAACTGGGCAGTGACTCCAGCAGGCTCAGTGCGGCTTCGTGCATCCATTCCGTGTTCGCGTACACATGGGCTGTGGGCATGGACGTTCCTGCCCGACCGAACCCCACCACCACGTGCGTGTCACTCGCGTGGCCGGCCAGTACGTGGAGAGCGTGGGTTTTTCCGCACCTCGGCCCGCCGCTGATGAGCACCGCTCCGTCCCGGTCTGGCTGGTAGGACCACGGGGTGAGCCCCGCCGAGGTGTCAAAAACTGCGCTGGCTGTTCCGTCGAAGGTGCGTGGCAGTGGGGGCGGGACGATGGTGTGGGGTGTTGTGCCAGGCGAGTGGTGAGAGACCTCATCCCCGCTGGTGTTCACAGTCTGTAGCACGCTGTTCTCGTAGCCGGGGAGAAGCACTTCTGTTTGCGGCTCGTCCTCAGATCCGGCTGGGCGCCAACGCATGACGGCCGGTTCCGGAGCGTCCGTGTGCGCCGACCGGAACAGGGTGAGCCCGTGTGGCGTCGAGATGAGCCCGAGGCCGGGTGCGCTCGCGTCGAGGAGGGCAGCTTCGGGGGAGTCGATGACGTCGTTTGAGTCCTGTGCGTCCCGCACGCGTAGGCACACGCGCACTGAAATGTTCGACTTCATCCGCGCCGTCACCACCCCGGACGGCCGTTGGGTGGCCAGCACCGCGTGGATCCCCAGGGACCGTCCCAGGGCGGTGAGCTGTTCCAGGATTTCCACGCTTTGCGGAACCTGGTGTACCAGGGCTTGAAACTCATCGATGACCGTGACGATCCTGGGCAGCGGGGGATTGCTCGCGTTATACGCGACCAGATCGCTCACGCCCGCACGTGCGAACAGTTCTTCGCGGCGCGTCACCTCAGCCAGAACGTACCTCAGCGCCCTGAGTCCCAAGAACGTGTCCAGGTTTGAGACAACCGTGTCGGTATGAGGCAGGTCTTTCAAAGGTGCAAATGCGGCTCCACCCTTGAAATCAACCAAAACAAACCGGACATCTTCAGGTGCGAGCGCGGTCGCTAAAGACTGAATCCACGCGCTTAAAAACACCGACTTCCCACTGCCCGTTGTCCCCGCAACAAGCGCGTGAGGTCCGTGGGCAAATAGGTCAAGAAACACGGCACCTGCTTCGCTCACCCCTACCGGGACGGCGCCACGCGAATTGATGGACACGACTCGGGTCAGTTCTGTGACACTCATGGACTCCAACGCGACAGGCCCAGTTCCCGAAACCTCACCCAACACCCGCACGAACCGGTGCGTGGGCATGCACCTGGGCACAATGGGGCCCGGCATCGGACCCGCCCCTTCCGGTGGTGGGCAATGGATCGTCGCCGACACCGAATCCGGGCAGTCCACGATCCACGTGTCGGCCACCTCGGCGGGGGTGAACCGGATGGTATCTCTCCAGGTGACGGTGATGACCGGCCCCGAGGTGGGCGTCCCCACCCGCAGGAACTCCGGCCCATCTGGGGGCGGGTCAAAAACCACAGCCGCGCCGTACGCACGGAGCATGACGATGATTCCGCGGGCCACCTCGGGAGCGGACGCACCACACACAACCAGTTCCGTACGTTCCAGATCCACCGTGACAACCTGGTTGTTGGACACCAGGTGCGTGTGACCGTCGCGGGTGATCCCTGGAACGGCGACGCGGGCAGCCACGCGGTCAAACGGCGGTTCGTAATCAGGCGGAGTCTTCACCGTGGCTCCCACACAACACGTCCCAATACCCACAGGGATTCTGGACAGCGAAAACGGACGCTGGTTCTCAGCGCGCGCGGCCCGGGCACGATTGGTGCGAATATCGGAATCGAACTGCTCGATCGCCCGCGAAAATTTGTACAACGCCTGGGTGAGGTCGCGAGAGTACCGGCGGCGACTACTCCACCACGTAACCCCGGCGCTCACGGGGCCGGCAACGCTGAACAACAGAAACCACCACATGTGGGTGACGAGCATGAGCACCACGCCCAGCACAATCGGGATCGCGTAGTGCGCCATGTGTGGCGCGCGCGGGGCGGTGACACGTGGGGCGGTGGGCCAGGTGAGTGGTTCCGGCGGGGTGGTGCGGTCGCGTGGGTCGTATGTTCCCAGGCGTGTTGCCCCAAGCGTGGTGAGTGCGGCTGCTGGGGCTGGGGTGACGGGAACTGGGCCCGTCGCGTTG
>CABTZC010000020.1 GCA_902489185.1 uncultured Brevibacterium sp.
CCGCCACCGAAGAACACCGTGTTCAACGCGCGTGGTTCACCCAAAACTCGCAACGCCAAGTCGATCTCGGAAGCAATCTGGTCCGGATAATCCTCGCGGTTAGCGCCCTCGCCCAGCTCTGTAGCTGTGTACGTGTTGAAATCGCAGTATCCGCAACGCACCCGGCAATATGGAACATGTACATACGCCGCCAGAGTCCGAGAAGAGTCGAGCGCAGAAAGAGGTAACGAACCGTCAAGTGGCGGAACATCACCCTGAGGTTGTGCAGGCACTTAGTTCTTCTTTTCGGACTTTGAATCGTCAGAACTCAGTGCGGCAATGAACGCTTCCTGCGGCACCTCGACCGAGCCCACCATCTTCATGCGCTTCTTACCCTCTTTTTGCTTCTCCAAGAGCTTGCGCTTACGGCTGATGTCACCGCCGTAACACTTCGAAAGAACGTCCTTTCGGATAGCTCGAATCGTTTCACGCGCAATAATGCGCGAACCAACAGCGGCCTGGATGGGCACTTCGAACTGCTGGCGTGGAATCAAATCCTTGAGCTTGGAAGCCATAAGCACGCCATAGTTGTACGCCTTGTCCTTGTGAACGATCGCCGAAAACGCGTCCACCTTGTCGCCATGAAGAAGAATGTCCACCTTCACCAGCGCGGCCGCCTGATCGCCGTCATTGTCATAGTCAAGGGAGGCATACCCCTTTGTACGAGACTTCAGCGAGTCAAAGAAGTCGAACACGATCTCTGCCAGTGGCATGCGGTAACGAATCTCCACACGGTCCTCAGACAAATAATCCATGCCTTGCATTTGCCCGCGCTTGCTCTGGCACAGCTCCATGACCGCGCCCACAAACTCCGATGGAGTCAAAACAGTGGCACGCACCATGGGTTCGCGCACCTCTTTGATCTTCCCTTCCGGATACTCACTAGGGTTGGTCACGGTGTGTTCCGAACCGTCTTCCATGGTCACGCCGTACACCACCGAAGGGGCAGTCGAAATGAGATCCAGGTCGAATTCGCGTTCTAGACGTTCACGAACGATCTCAAGGTGGAGAAGCCCCAAGAAACCACACCGGAAGCCAAAGCCCAGTGCGGCCGAGGTCTCCGGCTCATATGTGAGCGCGGCGTCGTTGAGTTTAAGTTTGTCGAGTGCTTCACGCAGGTTGGGATAGTCCGATCCGTCGATGGGGAACAAACCGGAAAACACCATGGGTTTAGGGTCACGGTACCCCGCGAGCGGTTCTGTAGCGGGCCTGCGCGCAGACGTCACCGTGTCACCCACCTTGGACTGACGCACATCCTTCACACCCGTGATGATGTACCCCACTTCACCCACACCGAGCCCCTTTGAAGCCACGGGTTCGGGGCTCGACACCCCAATTTCGAGGACTTCGTGAGTTGCGTGCGTGGAGATCATTTCGATCTTTTCCCGCGGTTCGAGCTTTCCGTCCACCACACGCACATATGTCACCACACCGCGGTAGGTGTCGTAGACAGAGTCGAAAATCATGGCGCGGGCAGGAGCGTCCTTGTCGCCAACAGGCGCGGGAATGTCCCGCACAATCCGGTCGAGGACCGCTTCGACGCCTTCGCCGGTCTTACCGGAGACGCGCAGACAGTCCTCTGGTTCACAACCAATCAGGTTCGCGAGTTCTTGTGCGTACTTGTCTGGGTTGGCAGCCGGCAAGTCAATTTTGTTCAGTACCGGAATAATGGTGAGGTCGTTCTCAATTGCCAAGTACAGGTTGGCCAGTGTTTGCGCCTCGATGCCCTGCGCCGCATCTACCAACAAAAGCGCACCTTCGCACGCCGCCAGTGAACGCGACACTTCATACGTGAAGTCGACGTGACCGGGAGTGTCGATCATGTTGAGTGCATACGGAGTTCCGTCAAACTCCCACTGCATACGCACGGCCTGACTCTTAATCGTGATGCCACGTTCCCGCTCAATGTCCATGCGGTCGAGGTACTGGGCGCGCATGTCACGCGGTTCGACAGCACCCGTGATCTGGAGCATCCGGTCAGCAAGTGTTGATTTGCCGTGGTCGATGTGGGCGATGATGCAAAAGTTGCGCAACTGCTCCGGCGCGGTCGAGGCAACCGTAATTGATCGTGAATCGCTCACCTTGGGCATGCAAAACGTCCTTTTCTTTACATCGAAAACATCCACTTGACGAAAGTGGACCAATTCCTCATTGTCTCATGCCCATCAACTGCGAAGAAACCGGCAGCCTAGTAGGCTTGAAGCCATGGACTTCAAGTCATTCGCCCGGCGACACGTGCAGTCAAGCATTCGAACAGGAATTAGGTTTGCAGCTCGACAACTGAGCGACCCTAAGAACTCCGATCTCCTCAGCGACTTGCTGGGCCAAAAGTCCGATCCACCCAAACAGAAACAGCCACCGGCTCCCGAGCGCAAGCCGGAGCACACCTCGGGCCGCAAGAGTGGCGACTACACCGCCAGCCGCAAGGCACAGCGTGACCGCCCCAAGCAACGTTTTCCAAAACAGCCCGACGGTGGATACCCCGGCGACTACACAGGCCCCATCAAACCCCTCTACTCCCCCGACCTCGACGGCGACGCCGACCCAGGGGAAATCGTGTGGGGCTGGGTGCCATACGAAGAGGACCACAAGAAGGGCAAGGACCGCCCCGTGCTCATTATTGGGCGCGACAACAAATGGCTCTTGGGACTCATGCTCACCAGCAAAGACAACGTGCCCGGCGGCGTTGGTGAAGTCCGCGAATCCGAACACGGTAGTCGCTATATCAACGTGGGCACCGGCGACTGGGACAAGCAGAAGCGACCGTCTGAAATTCGACTCGACCGGGTTATTCGTATTGACGCCCGCGATGTCCGACGCGAAGGTGCCATCATGCCCATGAGCATGTTTTCGCGCGTCGTTGATGCCGTGCAGTAAATAGTGTAAAGTTTTACGCTGTGTGTTCACCAGGGCGCGTGTCTCGCCCAGGTCGGGTGTCCGCACGCTTGATCCGTTAGTGAACTCTGTGTTTCCCCGCAGTTTTCAAGCCGGTTCAAGAGCCCTCACGACCATGAACGTTTCGACAGAAGAGTGTTGAATTGGCAAACATTAAGTCTCAGATCAAGCGCAACCGCACCAACGAAAAGGCTCGTTTGCGCAACGTAGCAGTGCGTTCGGAAGTGAAGTCCGCGATCCGCAAGGTCCGCGAACAGATCGAAGCCGGCAACGCTGAAGAAGCACAGGCTGCTTTCGCTGCTGCTACCCGCAAGCTGGACAAGGCAGTTTCCAAGGGTGTCCTGCACAAGCGGAACGCTGCTAACCGCAAGTCGAAGCTGGCTCAGAAGGTCAACGCTCTCTAAGAGCTCCCTTCTCAGCACAGACAAAAATGTGGCCCGGTTTTCACCGGGCCACATTTGTGTTTGGTTGGAGCGCGTTTACCTTAGTTTTACTCACCCTCGTCAAAAGACATTCGCGCAATCTCTTTCAGACCCTGCATGTGAGCTTCAAACACCTCGCGACCCTTTTTGCTCAGCGACAGAGTGGTCTTTGTTTTCTTTCCAACGAACCCTTTCTTCACGTTCACCAGCCCCTCTTTCTCAAGCGCGGCGATATGTTTTGACAGGGTGGAGTCGGTTACGGACAGCTGTTGCTTGATCGCTTGAAAGTCCGACTTCACGCAGCCTTCTAAGCCTGCGACCAAAGCGAGGCGGGTGGGGTTGGAAAGCAGAGGCGATAACTGTTCAAGTGCGTGCGTCGTCATTACTTACCTCGTTTCATCAGCGCCAGCATTCCCACTGTTGTGGCAACTAAAGAAACTGCAGCTCCGACATACAGGACGACCGAAGGCGCACCAGCACCCCAACCGATGATTCCTGCCAGGAACCCCAGCAGCTGACCACCTAAAACCGAGAAGAAGATGGGCGAATCAGTCTTTGACCACGAACGGGCGCGCGTATACACCGTGAACCCGGGGATCAAGAGAGCCATTGCGAAGACGAACCCAACGACCGGAAACTCTTCACTCACGGCCACCAAGAGTGGAACTGTGGTTGCTGTTGCTCCAGTAGAAATAAGCAGTCCCGCTAGCGGCAGGTTATTGGCGGAGTCGAATGATTTGCGCGCATTGCCCGCAACGTTGAGGGCTTCACGCGCTTGTTCTGGGCTAACGTTTTCCGGGTTTACATGTGCCATGGGGATTCTCCTTGTGTGAACCAGCCATCAGGCTGTCGTGGAATGTAGTTTCACAATATCTACTACTTTCCACATTGGCAAGTGCTTTCCGGAAACTATTTTTGGTTCGCGTATTCCGCTACACCCAGGATGAGTCGTTCGACTGCGTATTCGGGGTCGCGCCCCCCGCCTTTGACCGCGTGGTCGGCCCATGCGGTGAGCATGATCGCATCGCCTAGCGCTTCTGGGCTCCAGTACCGGAGTTCGCGCCTGGCCTTGTCGATCTGCCACGGCGCCATCTTGAGTTCCCCGGCCAGTTGCCCTGCACTCCCCCGCATTCCGCCGACCTTTGCCAACTGGCGCAGTTTCATGGCAATCGTGGCCACCAAAGGCACTGGATCAGTTCCAGTTTCCAACGCGTGCCGCAACAAGCTCAACGCCTCCGCACGTTTCCCCGCAATCGCAGCATCAGCCACCTTGAAGCCAGACGCTTCGATTCGCCCCGCGTAGTACCGCTCAACAGTAGCCCGGTCAATCGTGCCTTGCGTGTCAGAGAGCAGCTGCTCAATTCCAGCCGCCAGCTCACTGACATCCGCAGACAGCGCCGACATTAATGAAGCAAAGGCATCGGGCTCAATTGATCGGCCAGCACGCTTGAATTCTCCGGTGGCGAAGTCGCTCTTTTGCGCATCGGTTTTCAGTGGCGTCGCGTCATATGTGGGCGCACCTTGCGCGGCGAGCGCTTTCAAAAGTTTCGCCCCACGGTTGCCACCCCCGTGAAGAAAAACAACCACAGCGTCGGGGTTGGCATCAGCTGCATAAGACAGAGCATCGGCAAGGAAGTCGTCGCTCATCGACTCAAGTGAGTCCACAACAACGTACTTCTGGGCAGAAAACAGGCTGGCCATGCACGCTTGCAGAAGTGACCCGGGCTCATAGTGCGACGCATCCAAGCGCACCCGCTCAACTTCAGGATCCACTTTGGCGCTGATGCGTTCCAGCGTTTTGCGCACTAAAACAGCTTCGGACCCCGACACCACGGCAAGGGGTGTGGGTTTCGCCTTGAGCCAGCTCACCAGATTCTTTTTCGCCACGCTCCTACCCTACCGAGTCACGGGGTGTCACAACCGCGCCTGACATTCGCTCCCGGCGAAGTTCCCTTCTTCGTCAAGGACGAGCGTTCCGCACTGATCCGTACGCAACACGGGAATGGGCCCAAAAGCCCTGAGCGCGTGCCCGGTAGGGTGCCCGTATGTGTTGGGTCCTACGGACACCGCCCCCACACGTGGCTCTACCGCACGGAAAAACTTTTCGTCTAAGTCGCGTGACCCGTGGTGAGGTGCCAACAGGATGTCGGCAGGTTCGATGTCACGGGCAAGCACCCGCTGTTCGTCCTGGCCCACGTCACCGGGGATAAGTATGGACACTGTCCCCGAGGTGGTTGTCACTTCCGCTCGAATGACCAGCGAGGTGGCGTTGGAACCGGGTTTGCGTGTGGGCCCTGGCCACAGAACCGACCACGTGATCTGCCCGTGCTGGTACGCATGACCTTTTTCGACCGGAGTGGGTGTTCCAGGCAAATGCAGGGCCTTCACCTCCTGCCCTTTAGCGTCAGGAGGTGACACATACACGGTTCCTAGGGTGCGGCCTCGGGAAACTCCTTCTATGGCACCCACGTGGTCTTTATCCAGGTGGGACAGCGCCAGGTCTACGTGAGTGACGTTCAGGCTGCGGAGGCACGCGTCGATTTTGTCGTCATCGGCACCCGTGTCAACAACGAGGGCCGACGACTGTCCGGTTTTCAGTACGGTAGCGCTACCCTGCCCCACATCGCACACGGCAGCGACCCAGTGCGTGTAGCGAGGGGCTGCGATGAGCGGGACGCAACTTCCTACGACCAGTGCGACCACGGCACATCCGGCCCACCCGCGCGAGCGCCGAATCACGGCCACAGCGCTCAAGGCACTGACGCACGCGGCCAGTGCGATTCCGGTAGCTCCGGTGATCCACGCGCTGTGTGCGCCCGGGAGCGTGACCGCGAACTGTGCGACTGCGGGTATCCACCACGAACACACTGCTCCGAACCACGCAATCACCCCACTGGCAGGCGGAACCATTTGGGTACACAGCACGAGCATGCCGGCAAGCGTCGCCGGCGCGATCACGGGTGCGCACGCTGCATTGGCGAGCACGGCCCATGCACTTGGCGGGTTCCCCAGAGCGACGGTTACGGGGAACACGCCGATTTGAGCGGTGAGGGGAATCGCGAGCGCTTGTGCCACGAATCTGGGCAGTCCCATGCGTGTTCCTATCCGCGTCATGGGGTCGCCTAACACCATGAGCGCCGTGGTTGCTGCGACCGAGAGGATGAATCCGGCGGATACTGACAGTTCTGGGCGCATGACCAGCAGGATGACCACGGTGCTTGCGATAACCGCGATGCCGGCGCGTCCGGTTCCGCGGACCAGAACGATTGCGCCTAGAAGCCCCATGCCGGCAGCCCGGATGACGGACGGGTCGGGCCCAACGACGAACACATACCCTACGGTCACCGCCACGGCGACCCCCACAGAGACCAGGCGCCGGTTGGTGGCAAGGCGCATGAGGCTTAACACTGTGAGTGCTACCAGCGAAATGTTGGATCCGGAGACCGCCGTGATGTGGGTGAGCGACATGGCCTTCATGTTTGCCTCCGAGGTGGCATCCAACCCCGAGGTGTCCCCCACCACGAGGCCGGGAAGCAGCCTGGCCCCTGCATGGTCGTGTCCCGAGGTGTCCCGCAAGTGAGTGCGCAGGGAAGCCCGGACGCGCCAGGCAGCGTTGGGGGTTCCAGTGACGTGCCAAGCGTCGATAAAGGCTTTGGTTTGGGGGCCGTCGCGGGTGTCGTTGGCGTCGATGTGGATGCGCGTGCCCGCTGCGGGAAGTTCTTTCCTGCTGAATGCCCTGAGCACTCCGGTGCGCCCGGCGACCTGGGCAACATATATTCCGGATTCGAGCTGTGTGGGGTCGGTGATAACGGTGAATTCGCCTCGAATGTCCCCGGGTGGGTTGCGGGCGTGCACACTTGCCACCACGATGCCGCCTGCCCCGCACGCGAAGAGCAGAATGAACGTCAGTGCACGCAGGGTCGTTCGGAAAGGGGAACGTGAACTCTCACCCCGCTGCGCGTAAGCGATACACCCGATTGCCGCGGCACTTGCCCCAAGTGCACACAGACCGGCCGCCCACAGAGGGGGTGCGAAAACCGCACACGTCCACGCGGCAATGGCTGCAACCACGAGCCGGACTGTCGCCGGATATTTCAGAATGAAGCGCCTCATCACACCGTGACGAGTGGCGTTAAGCGTTCAAGGATCGCCGGCCCGATTCCCGGCACGTCCTCGAGCTGTTCGACGCTTTCAAATCTGCCGTTCTCTTCGCGGTGTTTGACAATGGCCTCCGAGGTGGCGGGCCCCACGCCCGGCAGCTCCTGGAGTTCTTTTTCCGAGGCGGTGTTCACGTTGATCTTGCGAGCTCCTGAAGACCCGTTCGAAACTCCTTCTGAAACTCCGCCTGAAGTCCCACTCGATGCCTCAGACTCCCCCACTTTTGGAACTTTGATCTGTTCACCGTCGTTGAGAGGTTGTGCCAGATTCAGTGCTGACGGGTCTGCATGTGTGGTCAGTCCTCCTGCTGCTTCGACAGCGTCGGTAACCCGCGATCCTGCAGGCAGTGTCATGACCCCCGGGTTTTTCACCTCGCCAGCGACGTGAACCGTGACATCCTCTGCAGGCGAACTCTGCTGCGACCCCACCTCCGTAGCAACCGGTGGCCCAGGCTCAGCGGCCCCAGCGGCTTTTTCCCCAGAGTCGGGTGACTGCTTCAGGGCAGTGAAAATAATCAGCCCAACAACCACAAGAACGACGATTACGGCAACCGCCACAATGACAACGCGTGTGGGCACCGGCCTGTTCCCCGGCACCAAGTCATCCAAGTCGTCTTCGGGTTTCCACCCGTGACGCGACGCACCTACAAGGCCGGCAAAACGATCATCTGGTGAAGCTGACATGGCCTCACCCTACGAATGACACGCACCCTCTCGCGCCGGGCACACATGTCCTTGTGGAAACCGCCTCAACATCCACATGCTGGGTGCCGTTTACACGTGAGAGCTATCCACCGGGGCGTGACTGCACAAAAACACCCACTGTTCCCGGCCCCACATGCCCGGTCACCACCGTCGAAACCACCCGGGTTTCCACGTTCACCTGCACATCGACGCTCAGGCCAGCGACCACCTCGGCGACGGCACCCACTAACTCACGGGCAGCAGCATTGGCGCCGTCGACATCCTGTTCAGAATGAACCACCACAATATCCACAGGTTCATCGCCACCCAGAACGTCACACGACTCCCGTACAAAGTCCACCAACTTTGCCACGGCCTTACCCCGTGTTCGCACCTTACTTCGCGTCACTACTCGCCCGTCAGACAACCCCAAAACGGGGACGATCGACAAGGTCTTGCCAATCAATGCGGCCGCCGCGCCAATCCGCCCACCAGCCTGCAACCAGTCCAAAGATTCGGGGATAAACGCAACCCGGGTGCTGGTCCGGCACCACTGGGCGACTTCCTCGGCGGCTGTTGTAAGTTCCATGCCCGAGGTGTGAGCGGCCACCCGCACGGCACCCAACAGACCTGCCGAAAGAGTGCGAGAGTCAACCACCTCGACGGGCAGAGGACTTAGTGCGGCTGCTGCACGCGCAGACTTTGCGGTTCCCGACATCTCACCCGACATCGTGAGGATCAGGACGTCGTCAGCACCGGCAGATTCGAGCTCATGGAGTGCTTGCGCGAACGCATCGGGTTCGGGCATTGAGGTGACAACACGCTGACCTTGTCGAAGCGCAGAACACACCTCATCAGGAGTCCAGGCCGAATCGCACCGATCTTCCTCCCCCACGCGAACCGTGAGGTCCACCGACCGCACAACACAGCGAGCCGAAAACTCTTCGACATCTTCTGGTGTTAAACGAGCAGTGGAATCAACAATGATCCCGCGCGTCACGGGCGACCCAGCGCACGGTAGGACCAGCCGGCTTCACGCCACTGCGCAGGATCCAGCACGTTACGACCGTCGACAATGGCCCGGTTTTTCACGAGCTTTCCCACCTCAACGGGGTCGAGGTCGCGGTATTCGCGCCATTCCGTTAACAGCAAAACCACATCGGCGTCCTGCAGGGCTTCTTCCGTGGTTTCCGCGTACGTCAACTGTCCAAACATCTTTCGGGCATTCTCGATTGCCTGCGGGTCGGTCACCACGACCGAACCACCCTGGAGCGATATCAGACCGGCAACCGCCAAGGCAGGCGAATCACGTACATCGTCACTGGACGGTTTGAATGCCGCACCCAACACAGCAATCTTCTTGCCAATAAACGAACCGTGAACCTGCTCACGTGCCAAGTCGACCATGCGGACGCGACGGCGCATGTTGATTGAGTCGATTTCACGCAAGAACGCAACAGCTTGGTCAGCGCCCAACTCGCCGGCGCGCGCCATGAACGCGCGAATGTCCTTAGGCAGGCATCCACCGCCAAAGCCCAGACCCGCGTTGAGGAACTTGCGACCGATCCGGTCGTCCATGCCAATCGCGTCGGCAAGCACCGTGACGTCTGCACCGGCGGCTTCACACAGTTCGGCCATGGCATTGATGAAGGAAATTTTGGTGGCCAGGAAAGAGTTAGCCGCAGTTTTCACCAGTTCTGCAGTCGCATAGTCCATGATGAGGCGCGGTGTGTCAGTCTCGAGGTTGTGTGCATACACCTCGTCGAGTGCGGCGATGGCCTTCTCCCCAGCTTCACCGTCCGCAACACCGTAGATGATGCGGTTGGGTGTGAGCGTGTCGTCAACCGCGTGTCCTTCGCGCAAGAATTCGGGGTTCCACGCCAAAACAGCGCCGTGTTCGGTTACGGCCGGTTCCATACGCGCAGCCGTTCCCACAGGAACCGTGGACTTGCCTACCACCACATCACCGGGGCTCAGAATCGTGGTGACCGATTCAAACGCTGCATCCACGTATGTCATGTCGGCACCAAACTCGCCTTTACGCTGAGGGGTACCCACGCACACAAAGTGGACCGTCGCCTCTTTAGCATGCTCAATGTCCGTGGTAAAGGTGAGGTTTCCCGACTCCTGGCCCTTTTTCAGAAGCTCAGGAAGTCCCGGTTCAAAGAACGGCGCGTCGAAGTTCGACAGGGCGCGCACTTTGTTTTCGTCTACATCAACACCGATCACCGTGTGTCCAACCGACGCCATGGCTGCCGCGTGAACAGCACCCAAGTACCCGCACCCGATTACCGATATTGTGCTCATGAAAGTCTTTCCGTTCCGTAGGCTTGATGTCAGGCTCAGCGACTGACATAGGCTCATTCCTCAAATCAGTATAGAAGTCCACAATCTCGTACTCGGTTTTAGCTAGACTTTCATCCGTGAGGCGTTTTGGAGACTTTTTAGTGAATTCGTGGGCTGCGACTCTCATTCTTGCAGTCGCAGTCGTTGCTTTTGTCTTGTTCCTCATTCCCCCACTGCACTCGGTGGCATGGGTGATTGGACTCGTTCTGGTCGTCATCACCGCGTTGGGCGTGGTGGGCTTGGCGTATGAGTGGTCGGCAACCCAAGCGCGTATCGACCGGTTGGGCGACGAGCTGA
This sequence comes from uncultured Brevibacterium sp., assembly GCA_902489185.1. Lineage (GTDB taxonomy): Bacteria > Actinomycetota > Actinomycetes > Actinomycetales > Brevibacteriaceae > Brevibacterium. The sequence continues at coordinate 10,841 of CABTZC010000020.1, forward strand.
CACAAGCGTATGAACAGTCCAACCGCGTGCAGTTGAGCCAAGTTGAAGAAGAGCCACAGAACCCTGACGCTGAAAGTGCTCGCCGCATCCGGTCACTGTTCCCGCAAGACACAGGGCTCGTGCAAGAGTTGCGCGTGTCCCAGGTGGCTTCTCTCAGCGCAGAGGCATTACGCGCACTGGATACATTCCTATCTGAAAGTGAACACGCGTCGTTCATTAACCGCGACGCGCACTACGCGTTTATGGACCTTTTCCGCACAGGCTCAGCCCTGCGCGACTGGGTGAAGCAAGAAATGGCACCCGATGAGCACAACAGCACTGAGCTGGTAGTCAAACCCGGCGACACGCGCGAAGGTGGATGGCACGAATTTAGTAGTGCCCAGAACGACGGCGAAAACCTGGCTCACAACTTTGTGCAGGCACGCGCAACGTTTGAACGTGTCGTATTCGAAAACTCGCTCGACGCATAGTGCCGCGTTTCCTCTCCCCTGTTCTGGTTTTCACCGGTGGTGCGCTGGGCACGTGGGTTCGGGTCGCAGTTTTTCAGTTTGGTGAGACCGCGGGCCTCATCACGGTCAACGCCGTGGGAACCCTGATACTCGCCACCTTGTCCGGACTCCTCGCACATGCGCACACGCCCAGGGTGACACCCGTGAAGCTGTTCGTTGGCGCTGGAATATGCGGGTCCCTCACGACGCAGTCCACTCTGGCCCTCATGACCGTGCAGGCTGGTGTTGGTGGGTTGACGCTCACTCTGGTGTCGCTCGTGACCGGTCTTTGCGCAGCCGTCAGCGGGTGGCTCATTGGGTCTGCGTTGCGTCCATCGCCGAGGTCGTCATGCTGATTGCGGTCGTCCTGGCTGGCGGCGTGGGGGCGGTGTGCCGTTGGACGCTCGATACCGCTATCAGCCGGTGGTTGAAATCGTCGTGGCCAGTGGGCGTGTTCCTCATTAATGTGGTGGGGAGCTTCATGACTGGATTACTCACGGGAGCCACGGTTGAGCTGGCGGTGTTCAACGTGTGCGTGACCGGTTTCTGCGGAGCTTTCACCACGTTTTCAACGCTCATGCTGGGGTGGCTAGAACTCACCCTCCGCAAGCGTCCGGTTCACGGAGTCCTCTATCTGGTGGGTACGCTTCTCGCGTGCACGCTTAGCGCGTGGTTGGGTCTTGCGACCGGCTCATTTCTTTAGCAGCGGATCCACCACGTGTCAGCGGGCGTCACCGGCATGACGCGTTTGTGGTGACTACGACGGTATCGATCCTCGATAGAAAACGCCGTGTCATCTGCGACTGGTTTTCCTTCGAGATAGTTATCAATCTCTTCGTAGGTCAGGCCCAACGCGCTTTCATCGGTCTGTGCCGGCTGGTCATCCAAAAGATCAGCAGTAGGAACTTTTAAGTACAAGTGCTCCGGGCAGCCAAGTTCTTGGAGCATTTCCCGCCCCTGGCGTTTTGTCAGCCCTGCAAGAGGAGTGACATCAGCACCCCCGTCGCCGAACTTGGTGTAGAAACCGGTAACGGCCTCGGCAGCGTGGTCAGTTCCCACGACCAACAGCCCCATGTCCCCGGCGACCGCATACTGCGCGATCATCCGCATGCGTGCCTTCACATTGCCCTTGTTGAAGTCCGAGGTTTCATGGCCTACCGCGGTAGTGAACTCTTTGGACACTTCGTCGGTAGCTTCCCCAATATTGAACGTGACAACACGGTCCGGCTCAATGAATTCGAGTGCGTCTTGCGCGTCTTGCTCATCCTGCTGCACCCGGTATGGCAGACGCATCGCCACGAAGGTCGCGTCGTAATCGCGCCTGCGCAGTTCCTCAACAGCCATCTGACAGAGCCGACCGGCGAGGGTGGAGTCCTGTCCACCCGAAATGCCCAGCACAAATCCCTTGGTGCCGGTTGTCAAACAGTAATCGACCAGGAACTGGACGCGACGCTGAATCGCTCCACGTGGATCGATGCTGGGGCTGACGCCCAAAGCCAATCGAATCTCTTCGGGTGAAACATTCATGCATTACACAGTAAACGTTTATGCGTACGTACACAGCACGAATACGGCCGTTCGTTACGAAGATTACGCGTGACTTTCGCCACACTCACGTCACATGGGCACAATGTTCACGAGTTTGGGTGCCCGTACGATGACCTTCCTCACCTGGGCGCCGTTCAAGCTGCGCTGCGCACCCTTGGATTCCAACGCCAACTTTTCGAGTTCCTCATCGGAGATGTCCGGCGAGACTTCCAACCGGTCGCGGACCTTGCCCTTCACCTGGACCACGCACGTAACGGTTTCTTCCACGAGGTAACGTTCGTCGGCCTCGGGAAAGGTTTCATACGTGATCGTGTGTTCATGGCCCAACATGCTCCACAGTTCTTCTGCAATATGCGGGGCAAGCGGTGCGAGCATGACAACGAGTGGCTCAATGACCTCACGTGGCGAGATGCCCACCTTTGTGAGGTGGTTGGTGAGCACAATCAGCTTGGCCACAACCGTGTTGAAACGGAAGTTGTCCATGTCGTCGCGCACACCCGCAATCGCGGAGTGCAAAACACGCAGGGTTTCTTCGTCAGCTGGCTGATCGGTGACCTTGCATTCGCCGGAGTCTTCATCAACCACCAGACGCCACACGCGCTGCAAGAATCGTTGAGCGCCCACGACTGCCCGGGTTTCCCACGCGCGGGATACTTCCAGAGGCCCCATCGACATTTCGTACACGCGGAATGTGTCGGCGCCGTACTCGTCATACATGTCGTCGGGTGTCACCATATTTTTCAGCGACTTACCCATTTTCCCGTACTCGCGTGACACCTGTTCGCCCTGGTACCAGAAGGTGCCGTCCTCTTTTTCTTCAACCTCATTGGCAGGGACGTACACGCCGCGCGCGTCGGTAAACGCATACGCCTGGATGTACCCCTGGTTGATGAGCTTGTAAAACGGTTCAAAGCTGGAAATGTACCCGAGGTCGTAGAGGACTTTGTGCCAGAAACGGGCGTACAGCAAGTGCAGAACCGCGTGCTCAACACCGCCAATGTAGAGGTCGGCCCCACCCGACTTCTTGTCTTCCCGTGGTCCCAGCCAGTACTTTTCGTTCTCCGGGTCTACGAGAGCGTGGCTGTTATGAGGGTCCGCGTAACGCAGTTGGTACCACGACGAACCTGCCCAGTTGGGCATGGTGTTGGTTTCGCGGGTGTAGGTTTTGAGCCCATCTCCCAGGTCGAGTTC
>CABTZC010000021.1 GCA_902489185.1 uncultured Brevibacterium sp.
TCCATTCCTCACAACGGGCGATCTGCCTACACAACCTCGGAGTTATCGGGCGTGGCTTGCCTTGGGTGAGCTTCCCTATCCTCTGCGCGGTGATGCGACGAAACTTCCACATTTGGATCTGGCTGAAGAATCGCTTACGTCAGTTTCGGACGTGAAAAAGCGGTTTTCCGAAACTGAGGCAGACAAAGAGGACATTGAAGATTTCGTCGATGCTAAGAACGTTGACCCGACCACACTACCGCTCAGAGACCAAATTGCGTTGTACCACCGACGCCAAGAAAGGCGCTTGGCATACGTAGCAGTCACACGCGCAAAAGAACACCTGTGGTTGGGAGCGAGCTACTGGGGGCACCGCTCAACAGCAAACCAACTTTCACCATTTCTGCTAGAAGTGATCAGCGCGCTCAACAGTGCAGGCGCCAACATCGAAATTCCACAATGCGAACCTGAAAAACCTGAAGGCCTACCGGTCGAAGTCCAATGGCCCCCGGTTCTCTCGCAAGCAGAACAAGAGAAGCAGAACCGCGCGCGTGAGTTTGTTCGCCAACAAGAGCCCTTGGACCTGACCGGCGAACCGGCTTATAGCGATGAAGGATTCGTGCGTGTTGTCGCCCGAGCCCAGAAGATCATGAGTGACACACGACCACAACCACCTCGGACACCACAACGCATGTCCACCACCGATATGGTGAAATACCGTGCTGACGCAGACGCGTATATGCGTGAAATCCAGCGTCCCATGCCACAAAAGCCCAGTGAATACGCTGCTCTGGGAACTGCGTTTCACGCGTGGGTCGAACAGCACTACGGTCAGTCAACACTCACCGACATTCACGAAGCCCAGATGCGAAAAGCGCTTCCGGCACATGTACGGAAGAGATTCGACTCACTCGTTTCCACATTTGAAGGGTCGAACTATGCCAACAGAGTGCCGCACGCAGTCGAACTGCCATTTGAGTTGGAATTGGGTGGTCGCAAAGTGCCAGGCAAGATCGACGCTGTCTTCAAAGACGGAAACCACGTCACGGTCGTCGACTGGAAAACGGGTAAAAAACCCTCGGCTGACATTCTTGACACGATGGCTACCCAGCTAGCCGTTTACGTTCAAGCCGTACAGAAATTGCCTGAATACGCTAACTGTGAGGTGAGCGCAGAGTTCTACTTTGTCGGAAGCGACGAGACATTTACGCCCGAATCGCTGCCCAGCCTCGACATCGCAAGCGTGCTCGACGAAGCCCCATAAGAACACCAGTGGTGCTACGTGTCGATCCGGTTAGTGGGGATATTCTCTTCACTGTCACTCGCACTGTCGGCACCACCGACAGCGACTCCCGCACTTGCAGGACGGAATTCGTCTGCATCAGCAGGACGGTTGGAAACCTCGTCAGGGGAAACGACCTCGGCGAAATCCCGCAACATTTCTGCAGCCTCATCCACGCTGTGTGCGTCACCGCTATCGACGGCATTCAATAGGAGGTCTACCATGACGAATTCGTTCATGAGATCGATCCGTTGACGCAAACCAGGGTCGTCGACTTCACGGTGTGTTGCGTAGTACTCGAGAAACTCTTCAAAACTGCTGGGGGAGAAGAGCGCACTAGCAGCCGCTAAGTCGACTGCCGGGTCGCCCACGCGAAGGCGGTGAACATCGGTAAGGGCGACGATCTGTGCACCATCGCACCTAAGCGCGTCAACATCGATCGCGTCGTGGATGGGGGTGGGAAGGAAGTGCCACACCGAGGCGGTCTCGAGAACCCGCTCCCACCTTTCTAAGAGCGGGGTGGGGACCTTGCGAGTTCCAGCGGCGCGGTCCAGATTGTCTAAGAGTTGCTCGCGCGTTTCCTGCGGCTCCTTCGCTACCAGCCCAGAGTCCGCAACTGCGCCAGCATCGCAACTGTGCAAAATGGCCAGAGTGTGCGCGAGCGATTCGATGAGTGAGGGCTGTTCGACAAAGTCTTGAGTCGATACGGGGATGCCAGGCAGTGGATCTGCGACGACCAGAGTGGAGCGAGCGTCCGTGACTTCACCAGCGGAAAAAGTCTGCGAAACAACCGTGCGTGGAACCGTAAACGGGGCATCTTTGGGCAGGACAGACCGCAAAACTGCCGAGGCGACATCGCTGGCACCTACGTCAACGGCGTGCTTTTCATCCCACAGGGACACTGTGTACGAGGTGTCACCTTGCGACATCAGCAATCGGGGGCCCCGCGGATCATCCAGAGGCATCCACTTGTCTGGAGTGAACTCCTCGAGGATCGAATGGGCCGCTGCAATCATGCGAAGGTATACCGTATCCACTCTTCCAATGTACCCGTACGTGCGAATGATCATGCTGTGTCAAAAAGGTGTGTCAGACCCTTTCGCTAGGGTTGATCTCAATAGGTACCAGCTGTGGGTTGAAAGGGGCGCACCATGAAGAACTCGTACACGATCACGCCTGCGAGTCTGGCGCGCTCAGATGTGTGGAGGAACCACCGAGCGCGTGGCGCAGATGGCTCCCTGACCGAGGTGTTGGCCCGGTCCCGCACCCGCATTGTGTGTTCCCACCGTGGTTACCTTCTAGTGTCCTCGGGCGGTCTTCACCGGTTTTCGGTGTCAGATTTTGAAAAGCTCGCAATGACTGGAACCCGGATCTATCTGGGAGAAACAGATGCGGGTGACGTCGTCGGAATTGAGATTGACGATGAAACAAAGGCCCGTATCGACGATCACCTCAACCGCCCTGGAGCGTCCGCCGAAGACTACCTGGACGCGCCAGCCCACAGTATTCAAGTGACAGATCCCGTGTGGTTCGACCTGCGGACCATCGCTTTAGACCTTTCAGTCACAGACACCGGTCTGGCCACAGCCCTTGTCGCGGTGGGCAACTGGCACCGTACCCACACTCACTCACCTCGTAATGGGAAGCCCACAACGGCCTCGGCGGGCGGATGGGTGCGCACCGACACCAGCACGGGCAGCGAACACTTTCCCCGGACAGACCCGGCCGTCATCATGGCAGTCATTCACACTGACCCCGACGGCACAGAACGGATCTTGCTTGGCAACAATGTCATGTGGCCAAAGGGACGGTACTCACTGCTTGCTGGGTTTGTGGAACCAGGTGAAACACTTGAAGCGGCAGTGGTGAGAGAAGTCCGTGAGGAAGCCGGAGTGATGTGCGCAGACCCAGTGTATGTGGGTTCGCAGCCGTGGCCGTTTCCGTGTTCGCTTATGCTGGGGTTCTTTGCCCGAGCCGAATCGCGCGAAGCGTACGCTGACTTTGATGAAATGCGTACGGTCCGATGGTTCACTCGAAGCGAGCTACAACACGAGATCGAAGTTGGAACGATCTCTGTTCCCAGCCAGGTATCGATTGCGGGGCAAATATTGGAGAGGTGGATGAGTGCGTGAACGAACTACTCGAAAACCTCGACCCTGAACAACGTGAAGTCGTCACTCATGAAGGTGGACCGCTCGTTGTGCTCGCTGGAGCTGGAACGGGTAAGACACGCGCTATTACACACCGGATTGCCTACGGTGCTCACACTGGGCAGTTGCCGGCTCAGCATGTTCTTGCGCTGACCTTCACCGCGAAAGCGGCGGGCGAGATGCGTTCTCGGCTCCGTGGATTGGGTGTTCCTCAAGTACAAGCGCGTACGTTTCACTCTGCGGCGCTCAGGCAGCTGCGATACTTTTGGCCAGACTTCGCGCAGGGGCCGTTCCCCGAACTCATGGACGGGAAGTTTGGTCCATTAAGAAGGATTCTGTTGGAGCTCGGCATTGAGCCTGAACGCGAAACCATTCGTGACATCGCAGCGGAGATGGAATATGCCTCTGTGAACCTTGTGGGAATAGACGATTACCCTACCTTCGCGCAGTCACGTGAGCTGCCGCCCGGCATCGATACGACGGCGATGGTCGCCATTATGCGTGCATATGCTGACTACAAAACCACGAATCGCCTCATCGACTATCAAGATGTGCTCCTGATTCTTTCGGGTGTCATGGCGAGTACACCCCATATCGCAGCACAGATTCACCAGCAGTATCGACACTTCGTCGTAGACGAATTCCAGGACGTCTCACCCATCCAATACGAACTGTTGAAAAACTGGTTGGGAGAACGCGACAGTCTGTGCGTCGTGGGTGACCCGGCACAGACCATCTACACGTTCGCTGGAGCTCGGGACAGTTACTTGATGAATCTGGGAAACGTATTGCCGCAAGCCCGGACTATTTCGCTTGTGCGTAACTACCGGTCCACACCGCCCATCGTTGAGGCAGCGAACAAGGTACTTGCCCACACAGGCAGGAATCGTATGGTTCTTCAGCCACAACGTAGCGGGGGAGTGGCGCCCACGTTCCACGAATACCCCGACGACGCTTCCGAAGCCACAGGCGTCGCACAGCGTATTGCGGCACAGATCAGCAATGGGGTACCCGCAAGCGATATCGCGATTCTCTTCAGAACCAACGGCCAAAGCCCCGCATTTGAACACGCCCTCGATGAACACGGAATCCACTATTTAGTCCGTGGTGGCGAGCAGTTTTTTGCGCGACCCGAAATCCGACAGGCCGGAGCGCTCTTACGAGCAAACATGTCGCAAGGAAAAACTGGTCAGCTCGATACGGTTGTGTCTGATCTTCTTACGACTTTGGGGTGGCAAGAAGTGGGGCCACGCGTTCACGGCGCTGTGCGTGCGCGGTGGGAATCTCTTAACGCACTGGTTAACTTAGCGAAACAGATGCAACAGGACAGCGACATGCCGGTACCGTTGAGTGAGTTTGTCGCAGAACTTGAACAACGGGCAGAAGCCCAACATGCCCCAAGCGTTGAAGGTGTCACCTTGGCAAGTGTGCACGCGGCTAAGGGTTTGGAATGGCCACATGTTTACCTTGTTGGGATGTCAGAAGGGCTCATGCCTATTTCGTATGCGGCGACGCCACTGGCGGTGGCTGAGGAACGGCGACTGTTCTACGTGGCCGTGACCCGAGCACAAGACACCCTGACCGTGAGCTGGTCTCAAGCCCGTCAAGCAAGTGCTCAGTCAACCAGGAAACCGTCTCGGTTCATCAGCGAAATGCGAGGGCACACTCCCGCTCAACGCGAAAGTCGAAGGTACACCCGCAGTTCCTCGACCCGTGCATGCGAGTGTGGAAATACACTCGTGAGTGCGCAAGAACGACGTGACAAAGTTTGCCACACGTGCAGCCAGTTAGTCGACGAAAGCATGGTGAACACGCTCAAAGAATGGCGTACACAGAAAGCTCGGGAACTCAACGTTCCTGCGTACATGGTCCTCACTACGGCAACGTTGATGTCGATTGCTCAGGCATGTCCGCGTTCGCTCGATGAACTGGGACAGATTTCTGGGATCGGCCCGGTGAAGCTGGGACAGTTTGGTCACGACATACTTGAAGCCGTGAGGTCTTCCAACACCTGAGCCATCCGGCAGTCGCACGCAGCATGAAATTGAGCAACCTTCGAAGTCACATGGCCGGCTATACCTACGCGGTGAGTCTGTGGAACGGTGAAATCTTCCAGTGCATACTCGCGAATCACCCGCGCACAGGTAACCAGTGCAGACCACGCAAGCAACGGATCTACGCGACGCGCTGAAGGGGCTTGCTCACGCAAACCCCTCCACCCGGTCATCCAATCGTCATCAACATCAATGACATAGTGCGTCAGGCACGCAATACATGGGGTGAGACTTGGGCGAACTACATGCGTAACCGTAGCTTCTTGCTGTTGCACGCATACACTGACATGTGGGGTTCCCGAATCTTGTAATGTGCGGGCGCCCATCAGATCGGGAACCCATACTGAACTCAGGACGACGATAGCGCCTTCGCGTACTGTCGCTTGCAATACAGACGCGGCCGAGGTGACGCTGAACCCACAAGCCGAAAGGAGTTTGGCGAGCTCGGGGGCGAGCGGGCCCACACAAACAATTCTCTGGTTCTTGAGCGCTGCTAAGAACTCGCTGGGGCTCGCTTGGCGCGACTGAGCTAAAGCGTCGACCTGGTGGGTAACCGGGGTGGAATGTAACTGAACGCGCGGGACCAAGGCTTGTGACTCTTCCAACAAACTCAACAGCGAGGCAGAACGCTCATGGGTAAGCCCCAAATGCGATGCTTTCTCAGCCAAGACTTCAGGCGATATCCCCATTTTGATGAGCTCGATGAGTTCCCGGTCGGCCGCACTCAAGCCATCAATAAGAACTGGATCGTCAATCCCAATCTGTAAACATGAGGACGAACGCCACACCAGTGGCACTGATCTGTTGAACATCAGCATTCGTCTCACCTCCTCTTTCAGCGTAGGAAGACGCACGCTAGAAAAGAAGAGGTTCAAGAAAAATGTGGATAACCTGTTGATATTTTGCGTGAACATGCGAACGAGGAGACGTTCGGTCTGGGTTATCCACAGGGAAATTCCCAGGCGAACGGTCTCCTCGTCCATGGAGTCTCGCAGCCGCGCGCGGACTTCATAGACCTTCCCCTTGCCATGAAGTCCGGGTTTTCCGCGAGTCTGAGATAAAAACTTAGACCTTATTGATCCCGTGATCAATTCCGTTATCCACAGATCATGTGGAATGTCCGGGTTCTGCTGTGTACGTTTGTGGGTTATCTGTGGATAACCGTGTGTGTAAAGGTGAATTTGTGTGTCTGCTTAGGACGGCAGGGCCGACTCAAAGCCCAGGTTATCGGCTGAAAAGACCAGCATTGGGTTATGTTCCACACGTTCCAAAACCATGTGGATGAAAAAAGTTTTTGGAGTCGGCGTGTTGAATGTCATCTGCTACAACTAGTTGCTATGGAGAACAACTTCACTGCCCAGGATGTGGCTCGCATGATCGAGTCCGGCGAACTGCGGGTCAAGCACTCAGCGCGCCGAAAGAAAACTGTGACGCTCAAAAGAAGCGGCGGGCGGTGGGAATTGGCAGCGCCCGTACATTACGACGCGCGCGGTGAGCTCGCACAGATCGCTCAGCTCCTGACACGACTGAGCGCCAAAAGCGGTGCGGGGGCGTCCGATGAGGACCTCCTCGCGCGTGCCCGAACCCTCAACTCCACATACTTCAAGGACGACATCGAACCTCAGTCGGTGAAGTGGGTCGAAAATCAGAACTCCCGTTGGGCGTCGTGTTCGCCAGCGTCACATTCCATTCGCGTGTCCCACCGGCTACAAGCTGTGCCTGAGTGGGTGCTCGATGCAGTGCTCGTCCACGAGCTTGCGCACTTGCGAGAAAGCGACCACGGGCCACGCTTTCGTGAGCTCACAGACCGATACGCGCGATCCCGTGACGCAGACATTTTCCTTGAGGGTTTCAGCCGCGGTATTGACTACGGGTCGCCGCAATAAGGCCTGGAAGGCGCTGAGGCAGGTCATCGACGATTGTGCCCGGCAAATCATCGACGGGAAACCACTTCACATCCAGTGACTCGTCTGAAACCTGCGTGGGGGCCTCCGGGCTCAGCACCGCCCCATACACAATGTCGTGATGCGTGGCGCACGTGCCAAACGCCCCAGGCAAATCATGAGAGTGGACGTCGACGGGGTGAGGTGACAACCAAGGAAAGTCCTGCACACCGGACTCTTCATGTGCTTCGCGCAGTGCTGTGTGGCGCACAGTGGCATCCTCTGGTTCCACATGGCCACCGAACTGCACCCAGAACCGTCCTTTTGCGTGATGGGTGAGGAGCACGCGCGTGAAGTCGGGGGAGAAGACCACACAACTGGCCGTCACATGAGCGGGTCCGCCGGAACGGTCTAGCGGGCGGGAGGTGCTGGAAACGAATTCGGTGACGGACATCGCCGAGGTGGTTGCCACCTCGGCGAGGGTGCGCACCGTGTGCGCGATGCGCGGGTCAGCCGTCACGACTCTTCTTCAAGGAGGCGACGCAAAGCTTCGTCCATGTCGTCCTCCGTTTGTGCCTGTTCTGAGTGGCGCTCGGAGTATCCCAGAGGGTCGTCGAGGTCGGCGTTAGTGGGCAGAGCGTCAGGGTGTGAGAATACTGCGTCTCGTGCCTGCGCGCCTTCCGAGGACTCAAGGTACGTGAACAGAGCTGCCGCGTCGCGTAGACGCGTGGGCGTCAGGTCGAGACCAATGAGCTGGCTCAACGCGTTCTCTGAATCGGATGTCGTGGTGGTGCGGCGCCTGAGTGCCTCGCGGATTTCGTCGCGCTGTTCCAGAGCCTCGCACGCGTTGTAGGCCACGACATCGGCCCATCCGGCTACCGTGGACACAATACGGGTGAGGGACTCTTTTGCCTGCTCGCCTTCCTCCGTGGACACCGGCTTGAATATACCGTTGCGCAGTTCCTCTGTGGCTTCGTGCAGGTTCTGTGGGTCGATATTGCCCATCATGTCGTGAATATTGGAGGAGTCGACTTCCACGTTTGACGCGTACTTGGCAAACGCGGTCCGGATGTGGCCGGCCAACCACGGGGTTGAGGCGAACAGTGCGCGCTTGGCTAGCTCCACGCACGCCACGAAAATGCGCAACTGCGTGTGGTCGAGGTCGAGCTCGGCCGCAGCGCCAGAGATGTTGGACTCGATCAGTGCTGGGGCGTCAAGGATGGGCAGGTTGTAGTCCGTGCCAGTGAGAACACTTCCAGACAGCGTGCCCAGGGCCTCGCCAATCTGTGCCCCAAAGAGCGACGCAGACATGTTCGTCATCATCGATGACATTGACGACATGAACGGGCGCATTTCTTCAGGAATCTGGTCGGACATGGATTCGGTGAACGTGCGTGACATATTCGCCTGAATAGGTTGGGCGATTTCCACCCACCCATCGACTGACCGTGTGGCCCAATCCTTCCGTGTCAAACTCTGAGGTTCGTTAGTCGTGGTGAAGTCGGTGACGCGTTCGAGCCACAGTTCAGCCAAGCGGAACGCGTCGTGGGTAGCGCGCGAGACTTCTTCTGTCACGCTGGGGTCAGGCGTGGGAACCTTGCTGGCTGCAGTCTGGTGCGCGACATCGCCGGCTCCTCGTGAATGCCCCATAAGGCCTTGTATTTGACCGAGAAAGGACGACAGCATGTTTGCGTCGATCGGAATGCCGCCTGCAGGGAACTGTCCCTGAGCACCTCCCTGTGCGCCGCTTGCGCCGAAAAGCATTCCAAACAGGTTGTTGAGTGGGTCATCGCCCGATGAATCTTTGTCGCGATCCTTCTCGCTCATCGTTTCTCCCTTAGTTTGCTTGTTTAAAAGCGTAACGATTGAACTTGAAAAAGCCTTCCATGCTGCAGGTGCGTTCGACTGTTTTTCGTTGTGAGCGAACGAACGGTGGAGGTTCGGCAATGTCTAGGGTGACGAGTGAATCGGCTAGACTAGTTGTGCTTTAAAGAAAGGAACGTTGCGTGAGTACGAGTGCCCAGGCGAAAACGCCTAAAAAGCGACTCCACGTAACAACCATTTCCACTCTCGTGACGTACGGGCTCGTCATCATCGCGGCCCTCATTCCTGTCCCGTATTTGGTTGAAATGCCCGGCCCGGTTTTCAACACGCTGGGTGAGCATGAAGGGACCGAGGTCGTTACTATCTCGGGTGCGAAAACCTACCCCACCTCGGGAACCTTGGATATGCTCACTGTCGCCGTGGCCGGCGGCCCCGGCAGACAGGTGTACCCATCACAAGCCGTGTGGTCGGTGGTGAAAAAGAAGGACACTGTCGTTCCCAGCGAGGCCTACTACCCGCTGACCACCACGCGCGACCAAGTCACGCAGGAAAACAACGCGCAGATGGCAAGCTCGCAAGACTATGCGGTGGCGGCCGCTTTGAACCACCTCGGTAAGAAATACACAACACGGTTGGGCATTGGAAGCGTGGCACAAGGCGCGGCTGTCGAAGGTGCCGTGGAGCCTGGCGACATTATTACAGCACTCAACGGTGAAAAAATTACGGGCAGTGCTGACGACATCACCCGGATGCAGGACACGGTTGCGAAGGGTGACCCAGTAGAACTGGACATTGAGCGCGACGGCAAGAAACGACACGAAAAGGTCACTCCTAAGGGCACGGCTGACGGGCCCAAGCTGGGCGTAGTGTTAGCGCCCACATATGACTTTCCGATCGACGTGAAATTCAACCTCGAAGATGTGGGAGGACCCAGCGCTGGGTTAGTGTTTGCGCTCACTATCATCGACAAGCTGGAACCCGGCGACATGACCAACGGGAAGCGCATCGCGGGCACCGGGCAGATTACCGAAGACGGAACCGTGCGCCCGATTGGTGGAGCCAGGCAGAAAGTTGCAGCTGCCAACGAAGCGGGAAATGACTACTTTTTGAGCCCAGCGGACAACTGTGCTGAAGCAGCGCGGGCCGCACAGGGGCTCGACATGAAAGTGATTCGCATCGACACGCTAGACACGGCAGTCAATGCCATTGATGCGATTGCACACGATGACATCGGCACAGTCACCATGTGCTCTGGGTAGCAAGGAGAACGGTTGAGTACACCAAGCCAAAAAACGAAGAAGCCTTCACCGCTATTGCTGACTCTTGGAGCAGTAGCTGTACTTCTGGTTTTGTTCGTGGTGTTCGCGCAAGTTTTCACAGAAGCTCTGTGGTTCCAACAGCTGGGGTTCTTGCAGGTTTTCACTACGGAGTGGATCGCTAAGATCATTCTCTTTTTCGTTGGCGTGCTCATCATGGGTGGGGCTATCTGGTTTCCTTTAATGCTCGCGTATAAGAAACGCCCGGTGTATGCCCCTACTTCCCCACGCCAAGAAAACCTTGACCGGTACCGGGAAGCAATTGAGCCGCTGCGTCGGGTGGTCACGATTGTCGTTCCAGCCGTTATTGGTGTCATGGGTGGTGTAGCGCTGTCAGCCGCGTGGCAACAGGCTCTTCTTTTTGTTAACGCGAGTGAGTTTGGGCAAAAAGATCCTCAGTTCAACATGGACTTGGGTTTCTACATGTTCCATTTCCCGTTACTCCGCACGGTCGCGGACTACGTTGCCATGGCGCTGCTACTGTCCCTCATTGCAGCAGTCATCGCCCACTACCTCATGGGAGGAATCCGCCCAGGTGATGACTCCAAACTGACCGTGTCAAAAACAGCTCGCTACCACCTCGCGATTTCAGCCGGTCTACTCATCCTGGCACAGGGCGTTCGCTTGTTCCTCCAGCGGTACTCCGTCCTGACATCGACGGGTGGTCTGATGACGGGTGCTTCCTACAAAGATGTAAACATCACATTGCCGGCGATGTTGATTGTTGCGATTGCAGCGGTTGTGGTTGCGCTGATCATGGCGGCTAATGCGTTCCGTAACGTGTGGAAACTGTCAATCGTTTCTGTTCTGATGCTGCTGATTCTTGGGGCTGTATCAATTGTTGCGTTACCTGCAACCGTGCAACAGTTGCAGGTGCAACCGTCCGAACAGAGCCTGGAAAAGGAATACCTTCAGCGCAACATCGACGCGACACGTCACGCATATGGAATCGGTGATGTGGAAGTCATCCCGTACTCGCCGTCGACTGATGGTAAATCCGGCGCCTTGCGCAAAGATGCTCAAACAGCGGCGTCGATTCGTCTATTGGATCCGAATCTGGTGTCGGACACGTTCCGCCAGATCCAGCAGCAACGTCCGTTCTATTCGTTCCCTGAACAGCTCGACGTTGACCGCTACAACATTAACGATGAAATGCAGGACACGGTGATCGCGGTCCGTGAGCTCAACCCCGCGTCACAAGCTGATTCGTCGTGGCTGAACCAGGCCGTTGTCTATACGCACGGTTTTGGTGTGGTTGCTGCATACGGTAACCGGCAGGGTGGCGATGGACAGCCTGCTTTCTTGGAAGCGAACATTCCACCTACCGGTGAGCTGGGGGAGTACGAGCCACGGATTTACTTTGGTGAGCGGTCACCTCGGTATTCGATTGTGGGTGCCCCTGAAGGTGCAGACCCACGCGAAATTGACTACCCCGCTGACAACGAAGACGGCGGCGCCCAGGTGTACAACACCTTCAAGGGTGACGGCGGGCCCAGTGTGGGCAACTTCTTTAACCGCTTGCTGTTTGCCATTAAGTTCCAAGACGAACAGATTGTTCTGTCGGATGCGCTGAACTCAGAGTCACAGATTCTGTTTAACCGCTCACCTCGTGAGCGTGCGCAGAAGGTTGCGCCGTTCTTGCAGATCGACGGTGACCCGTACCCGGCTGTTGTTGATGGCCGCGTGCAGTGGATTATGGATGGGTACACCACGTCTAAGGAGTACCCATACTCCACACCACAGGTACTGCAGGACGCAACGCAAGACTCAAACACGCAGCGTTCGGGCACTACGGCGGCCTTGCCTCCGCAGCAGGTGAACTACATCCGTAACTCGGTCAAGGTCACTGTTGACGCGTATGACGGATCAGTCAAGCTGTATAAATGGGATGACGAAGATCCCGTGCTTAAGACGTGGTCCAAGATCTTCCCTGACATGGTGAAACCAATGTCAGAAATGAGTGGGGATCTCATGAGCCACGTGCGGTACCCAGAAGACATGTTTAAGGTGCAGCGTTCACTGCTGACGCGTTACCACGTGGACGATGCGAACTCGTTCTACACGGGGCAGGACTTCTGGACAACCCCGACCGACCCCACGGTGAATCAAGAGTCGCGTCTGATGCAGCCACCGTTCTACTTGACGTTGCAGATGCCAAATCAGGACGCGCCTGCGTTCTCACTGACGTCGTCATTTATTCCACGACCCACCGAAGGGCAGACGCGTAACAACCTCACTGGATTCCTGGCTGCCAATGCAGACGCGGGTAATGAGAAGGGCGTCAAGCACGACGACTATGGAAAGCTGCGTCTGCTCCAGCTTCCGCGCAACACGACGTTCCCAGGTCCGGGTCAAGCGCAGAACAACTTCAACACTGAGCCCAATGTTCAGTCGAGTTTGAACCTTCTGCGCCAAGGTGAGTCAAAGGTGCAGAACGGTAACTTGCTGACACTTCCGGTTGCTGGTGGTCTGTTGTACATCCAGCCGGTGTATGTGCGTTCGGCCGGTGAAACTTCGTACCCAGTGCTCCAACGTGTGTTGGTGGCGTTCGGTGAGCAGATCGGGTTCGCACCTACTCTCGATGAAGCTCTTGACCAGGTATTCGGGGGAGACTCCGGAGCGCGTGCTGGTGACGCGGACTCTTCGGGTGGAGCCAGTGAAGGGGAGAAGGGTGGTGCCGATGCTGGCGAAGAGAAGAAGAAGCCTGCGCGCGAACCAAACCTTCAGAAGGCGCTTGAGGATGCGCGAAACGCCATGAAGGAATCTGACCAGGCGCTTAAGAACGGTGACTGGAAGAAGTACGGTGAAGCTCAAGAGCGCCTGCGTAAGGCACTCGACGAAGCCGGAAAACTCCAGGACCAGCCGGCTAACGGCGGCCAGGGTGACCACGGCGGCGGTCAGGGTGAAGGCTAGTGAGCGTCGAGTGGCGAGGATCACGTGCTGTTTGTTTGGTGGTTACGCATTCTTAACGTATAGTTGTATGTGCGCCGCGGGGTGGAGCAGCTAGGTAGCTCGCCGGGCTCATAACCCGGAGGTCGGAGGTTCGAATCCTCCCCCCGCCACCAAGACAAAGCCCGCTTTACCAGATCTGGTAAAGCGGGCTTTCGCGTGTCCTGCGAGAACTTAGACTAAAGTGGCACACATCGAGAATCCCCGGGTTATAGGCCAAAAAGTGTGTATGGGCCTGGCGTGTCAGGGGTGTCTTCCGGCCCATCCTTGTCGGAGTTTGATGCCGTCTTCGTAGGTGAAGCCGGTGTCGTATTCTGCGGGTCCGATGGGTTCGTCGGGTTGTGTGTTGGTGTGTGGTTTTGGTGGGTTCCAGTGGGTTTCGGTGACGAA
>CABTZC010000022.1 GCA_902489185.1 uncultured Brevibacterium sp.
GAACCCGCGACCTCCGCCGTGACAGGGCGGCGCGCTAACCAACTGCGCCACAGGGCCTGGTGTGCGTGGAGAATTTCCACTGCGTACCCCCAACGGGATTTGAACCCGTGCCGCCGCCGTGAAAGGGCGGTGTCCTAGGCCGCTAGACGATGGGGGCCTGCCGATTTAACCGTGTGCAACCGTGATTGCGACCTGGTGTCTTTCGGACCTTGGATAGCTTAGCTTGAAACTAGTGTGGAATGCAAAACGAGTGAAGAGTGATTTAAAACACCGCACGCAAAACAGGTGTCTTTCCGCAAAAATTCCGCAGAAACACGGGCCACTTGAACCAGCAGATTCCGTAAGATGCACATGTGGACCAGATTGCTGATGAGGACTTCGATGCGCTCGTAGAAGAAGCGCTCGAACTCATGCCTCAAGAGTTAAAAGCCCACATGGACAACGTGGTCATCTTTGTCGAGGACTCCTCTCCTGAAGGGGAGCCACCCATGCTGGGTGTCTACGACGGGATCGCGCTTACAGATCGTGGTGCTGACTACGGGTTCGTTCCACCGGATACCGTCACCCTGTTTAAGGAACAACTCGTTGACTTCGCGCTCAATGAAGAAGATCTGCGCGAACAGATCTACATCACGATCGTCCACGAAATCGCGCACCACTACGGAACCGACGACGAACGTCTGCACGAACTTGGGTGGGGTTAAAGCCATCGCGCGTTCTCAGGCGCCCTGAAGATAAATCCGCCTATCCTGCAAAAATGTGTGATCCGGGCTTTACAATTGGCCCCTTGCCGACTCGTTCGTTTATGGTTGCTTGGATAGCTTTAATTACGAACTTCGCGTTCGAATCGGTGAGCAGGGAGGCGTACCAGCGCACATGTCGATTGCATCTCGATCGCACACGACCGCCACTCCGGCACTTCGGGTTCTCAACCTCGCTGGCGTTGAGTACCGAGTGCACGAATTTGAACACGACCCACATGTGCGACGCTACGGAACCGAAGCGGCACAAAAACTGGGCGTGGAATCCGGGCGCGTTTTCAAAACCCTCATCATCATGGTCGATGGCGAACCGTTTTCAGCGTTGGTCCCAGTCTCGGGCCAGCTGGATCTGAAACTTCTCGCGCAGGCTACCGGCGGTAAAAAAGCTCAGCTAGCCGGAATCGCAACCAGCGAGCGTCGCACCGGATACCCAACAGGCGGCATCAGCCCGTTTGGGCAACGCAACTCGTGCCCAGTGGTGATTGACCATTCGGCCAACGATCACGAAACGATTTTCGTGTCTGCAGGTAAGCGTGGTTTGGAAATTGAAATCCGTCCCACCGACCTCATCATGATCACCGACGCTCGCGTCGACCGGATCGCAGCCCTTGACTAATTACCCTCGACTAATCACCCACACAGCTACGAATCCCCGCCTACGCGTACATTGGTTCGCCTGCTATGGCATGCGCCTGACCAGCTGAAAGATCAGCTAATACTGCAGCCATTTCCTCAACCTCGGCAGGCGCCACCCCCAACGTCAGCGTCACTGCTTGCGCATACTGCGCGTCAATCACCGCCCAGCCGTGCTGTTCGCACTTGGCCTTTGCCACCTCGGCCTGGGCGTAATCCAAGGTCACCGTGACCGGCACGACCAGCTGGCGGGTCACCCGGGTGAGGCCCTCCAACGCCGCCGAGGTCGCCGCCCCGTACGCACGCACCAAACCTCCCGCTCCCAGCAGGGTGCCGCCAAAATACCGGGTTACCACCGCAACCACGTAGGTGAGCTGGTTTCCGGTGAGCACGTCGAGCATGGGAATCCCCGCAGTGCCTGAGGGTTCCCCGTCGTCGTTGCACCGTTGCGTGCGCGCATCTGGATCCAGAACAAACGCGGTACACCAGTGCCGAGCCTTCGGGTGTTTTGACCTTTCTTGCTCAATGATGTCGCGAGCGGCCTGCTCGTTCTCCACGTGCGCCACACGGCCAATGAAGCGTGACTTCTTGATTTCGATTTCGGCCGTCGCATCACCTTTCACGGTGGTATATGACGTGACGGGGAATCCGTCTAACAGGTCAGCGTCGAAGTCCATACGTGCCAGTTTCTCACAGCGTGGTCAAAGTGTGGGCGCGGCCGAGGCGCGTGACAACTCTGCCGTAACCTGGCTCCAATCCTGTTCAAAGGCTCAAGGGTGAAAGGAAGCTCCATGAACTTCAACGATGAAGAACTCACGGCGTTAAAAGCGGAATCGGCACGTGCGTATGAGCTGGATCGTGCGCATGTTTTTCACAGCTGGTCAGCACAGCAGGCCATTACGCCTATGGTGATTTCGCGTGCTGCCGGATCGCGCGTGTGGGACGGGGAAGGCAATTCGTTCCTGGATTTTTCGTCACAGCTGGTCAATACGAATATTGGTCACCAGCACCCTGCTGTGGTTCAGGCGATCAAGGATCAAGCAGACCTGCTGACCACCGTCAACCCCGCGCACGTCAACGCTGCCCGTTCAGAAGCGGCACGGCTGATCGCTGAACTGCTTCCCGAATCCCTCAACCACGTGTTCTTCACCAACGGAGGCGCGGATGCCAATGAACACGCGATCCGCATGGCTCGGCTACACACGGGCAAGCACAAAGTGCTGTCGCGCTATCGCAGCTACCACGGCGGCACAAACCTTGCGATCAACGTCACCGGTGACCCTAGGCGGGTCCCTAACGATGCACCTGCCCAAGGCACAATCCACTTCTTTGGGCCGTTCCTGTACCGCTCCGAGTTCCACGCTCAGACCGAAGAAGAAGAAACGCAAAGGGCGCTTCAGCACCTGCGTCGCACGATTGAGCTGGAAGGGCCCTCGACAATCGCGGCGATCATTCTGGAATCCATTCCCGGAACGGCGGGCATCATGGTTCCATCTGTTGAGTACATGCAGGGTGTACGTGCACTGTGCGATGAGTTCGACATCATGTACATCGCTGACGAAGTGATGGCCGGGTTCGGACGTGCAGGCGAATGGTTCGCATTCAACCGTTACGACATCACGCCTGACCTTGTGACCTTCGCTAAGGGTGTGAACTCCGGGTATGTGCCACTGGGTGGGGTTGTAATGAGTGACGACATTTACGCAACCTTTGGTGAACGCGCATATCCAGGAGGTCTCACGTACTCCGGGCACCCACTCGCCTGCGCGGCAGCCGTTGCCACGATCAACGCCATGCGTGATGAGCAGATGCTCGAACACGCACGTGCCATGGGTGAAGAGGTCGTGCGTCCGCGTCTAGAAAAGATCATGGCGAACTCCGCTCACGTAGGAGATGTGCGCGGAACGGGCATGTTCTGGGCCATCGAATTGGTCAAGGACCAAGAGACACGCGAACCTCTAGCGCCATATGGCGGATCGTCACCGGAAATGAACCAGATCGCGAGCGGGATTAAGTCCGGAGGAGTGTTGCCTTTCGTCAACTTCAACCGCATCCACGTTGTTCCACCGCTCAACATCAGTGAGGACGAACTTAACCAGGGGCTCGACGTTCTTGAGGACGTCATCACGAACGCGCGGTTCTAAAGCGAGGGCGCGTCCAACGCGCCCTCAATGAGCTTGTCCAGAACCCCGGTGAGCATGGTGACACCGGCGACCATGTCGTCTGGTTTTGTGTACTCACCTTCATTGTGGCTGATCCCGTCAACACTGGGAACGAACAGCATCACGGTGGGCACCATGTCCTTCATGTTCGTGGAGTCGTGGCCGGCAACCGTCATGATGTTGCGGTGACTCAACCCCATTTCCTCTGCGACACCTCGGGCCAATTCCACACCGCGTTCGTCATACGGCAACAGATCCCAGGAGTGCGCCGTGTCCTTCTCGATCTTGACGCGCGCAAGCTCTTCAATCTGCGCGATCTTCTGGTGCAGTTTTTCGTCAGCACGCTTCACAAGATCGGAGTCAGGCGAGCGCATGTCCATGTGCAACCGGACCTCGCGGGGCACCACAACGGGGGAGTTGGGTAGCACGTTGAGCTGCCCCACTGACGTGTGGATGCCGAACTCGTCAGCGATTTCGCGCGCGGTCACCACCAGGTGCGCAGCACCCAAGAGCGCATCCTGCCGGTCAGCAATGACGGTTGAGCCAGTGTGAGCCTGTTCGCCGTGAACAATGAAGTGGTACTTCTGCGCCGCCCACGTGGCATCAACCAAGCCAATGTTGATGCCTTCTTCGTCGAGGATGCGGCCCTGTTCAATGTGGATTTCTGCGTACGCAGCAGGGGTGGGCCCTTCGCCACTTCCCAGGTAACCGCCGGCCTCAAGAGCCTCATGGACGGAAACACCTGCGCTGTCGGTAACCTTCAACGCGGTGTCAGCATCCATCTTTCCGGTGAAAACCGAGGACCCCATCATGGACGGCTGGAACCGTGAACCTTCTTCGTTAAACCAGTTGACAACGCCCAGGTTGAACTTAGGCGTGCGTCCGCTCTTCTCAACCTGCTGCTGGATCCGCCACACGGCGTGAGCGCCTGCCAAAACCCCATACGCGCCATCGAACTTCCCGCCCAAGGGTTGCGAATCCATGTGCGAACCTACCAAGACATAGGGTGCACCCGGTGTCCATTCGACCAGCCCAAACTGGTTGCCAATCCGGTCGGTGGTCACGGTGAAGCCACGTTCACGCATCCATGCGCCCAACCAGTTGCGCTGCTCAACATCGGGGCCGGTCATCGCTTCACGGTCCACACCTCCGGCAGGGGTCTGGCCAAACGACGACATGGTGTCGAAGTCATCAAGAAACTGCTGGTCCACAGTGGGCTCCTTTGAGTGGGTAGTGCGCGTAATACGGGCGAGTGGGTCGGGGACGAACGGTGAAGGTAGCGGGCGGTAGTGGCCGGTCATGGCTTAGAGCTCCCGGTGGGTGAATTCTCCGCCCACCATAGTGGCGCGTACGGGAATCTGCGCAATGGTGGTGGGGTCAACGGCCGTTGGGTCAGTGTCCAGGAACACCAGGTCGGCAAGTTTGCCAGCGGTGACAGTGCCCTTGATGGCTCCGTGCCCGGATGCTTCCGCTGCCACCGAGGTGTACGCCTCAAGCGCTTGCTGTGGTGTGATGCATTCGTCTTCAGATCCGAACACGTCACCTGATCTGGTGCGGCGGTCAACAAACGCTTGGATTCCTCGCATCACGTTTCCGTCTGCGCACGGGCGGTCTGAAGTACCCGGCACAAGAACGCCGGCTTCGATGAAGGATTTGGCGCGGTAGAGCAAACGCACACGTTCATCACCCAGGGACGTGTTCATCGAGTCACCGATAGTGTGAGCAAACGCCGCCTGTGGGGTGACCGCGATGTTGTATTTCGCAAGAGTGGGGATGAGTTCGTCGGCAACCATGCCGGCGTGTTCGATCCGGTTGGGAATGCCCGAGGCGGGCGCCCCAAACCTGTCAACGGCCTCGGTGATGAAGCGGGTGGCTTCATTGCATGCCAGGTCGCCAATCGCGTGGACCGCCAGCGACCACCCGGATTGGTAGGCGGTCAGGATCTGTTGCCGCAACACCTCGGGATCTTCTTGCAGGTAACCAGGGTGGTCCTTGCCGTGGTAGTTCTTGGTAAGGGCAGCGGTCTCACCGCTCATCGCACCGTCCATGAACACTTTGGTGGGACCAATGTTGATCCAGTCGTCGCCAAAGCCGGTGACCACTCCGAGGTCGAGTCCAACACCGTAGTCGTCTGATGGGTGCGCGTTGATGGTGTGAAGTGCCTCGATCATGGGCATGAGTTGGGCGCGGGCCCGTAGCTTTCCTTCGCGCCGTGCGCGCATATACGCGGTAACTTCGACGGGGGAGTGGCCAATCCACCCGGCGGCGATGCCGGCTTCACCGAAACTCGTGATGCCTTCTTTTGCATACTGTGCGGTGGCCAGGTCAAGCGCTTCAACGATTGCGTCTTGACTGTACGGGCGAATCAGGTCCTGGATGAGCGACTGAGCTGTTTCTTCAACCAGGCCAGTGGGTTTGCCGTTGTTGTCACGAACGACCTTTCCTCCAGCTGGCACCTCAAAATCCGGGTCTAGAATCCCCGCTAGCTCAAGCGCGCGCGTGTTGGCGATTGCTGCGTGACCTGATGCTTTGCGCATAAAGAGCGGACGGCCGTGGGTGATGCGGTCGAGTACCTCAAGGCTGGGGTATTCGTCGTTGTAGTCCTGCTGGGCGAACCCGGTTGCGTTAATCCATTCGCCTTCGGGTGTGTTCTTCGCCGCCTCTTCGACCTTCGCATAGAGTTCATCCATGCTTCCGAGTTTTTCGACGTCCAGACTAGCTAACGTCAGGCCGTACCACGTGGTGTGGCAGTGAACGTCATTGAACCCGGGGGTGACACATGCGCCCTGTGCATCAATCGTTTCATGGGCGGTGAGCCCCGCAACTTCGTCGTCAAGACCCACAATTTTGCCGTCGTAAATCCCAATCGTCGTCGCCTGCGGACGGTTGGGGTCCAGGGTCTTCACGGATGCGTTCGTGATCAGGGCGTCAAGTTTCATTTTTCACCTCTGGCGTCATTGCAAGTTGGTCAGAACCTAGCCTACGCTTTGAAACCTTCGACCGCGATCAACAGACGCGGGCCTATTTTTCTTTTTTCCCAAACCTCACCCAGTGCGGATACCTCCGGGCAATCAGCTGGACCGCTGTAAAGATCAACAGCAGCGAAAACGCGTAGTTCGACTGTTTGGGCGTAATGAACTCAGCCAACCAAATGCCCAGGGGCGACACCACCGAGGCGGTGATTCCCAAAATCGCGGCAGCCTTCAGATCCACGTTCTTGTTCCGGTAGTTCACGGTCGTGGCAGAAATTGAGCCCGGGATCATCATGAGCAAGGACGTTCCCTTGGCAACAAGGTCATTGGCCCCAAACAACAGCACGAGCACGGGCACCATGACAATACCGCCACCCACGCCCAAAAGTGCCGAAAGAATCCCCACGATCACCCCGGTGATCACCAGGAGAATCCCCACAACAACCGTAATGTCGATGTGCGCGTCACGTGAAGGAACGATCAGGAACAAGCTGGGAATTATGAGCAGGAGGGCTACCAAGAACATCCAGAACAGGACAGACTCAGGCAGAATCTGCAGGAGTCGCCCACCCACTTGGGTTCCCACAATCATGCCCACAGCCAACAGAATCGCCGCCACCCAGTCGACCTGACCCAGCGTCAAATACCCAATCGCGCCCACGACGGCCGTGGGAAGAATCGCAATGACCGAAGTCCCTGCCGCCAGTTTTTGCTTCATGCCCAGTAACAGCAGAAGAGGCACAATAATGAAACCGCCACCCACCCCAAAGAGGCCAGACATCACGCCGGTGAACGCGCCAATGAGCAGGAGGGAGATTGGTGACAGGCGGGGCGTTGTCGAGTCAACCATGAGCGTCCTCCTAGCTATTGCGCTGACGAACTAACCATACTCCCGCACAAGAAGGCGTGTGGCCCCGCCCCTGTGGGCGAGGGGCACAACAGTCACACCAGTAACCTGCTCAGTCGTTGTCGATTTCCCCGTGGTCGGAAACGCGAGCCAGGAACGACTTGGTGCGTTCGTGCTGGGGGTTGGCCAACACCTCGGACGGGGGTCCTTGCTCAACCACAACCCCACCGTCCATGAAGACCACCTTGTCAGCGACCTCTCGCGCAAACTCCATTTCGTGCGTGACCACGACCATGGTCATGCCTGCCGCGGCAAGTTCGCGCATCACCCGCAGCACGCCGCCCACGGTTTCCGGGTCCAGCGCCGAGGTGGGTTCGTCAAAGAGGATGAGGTCAGGGTCCATGGACAGGGACCGTGCGATGGCCACGCGCTGTTGCTGACCGCCGGAAAGTTGGTCAGGGTGACGGTCAGCCAAGTGGTCGAGGCGCACGTGCTTGAGGTTGCGCATGGCGACTTCTTTGGCTTGAGCCTGGTCGCGTTTGAGAACTTTCACCTGCCCAACCACGCAGTTTTCAAGTGCTGTCATCTGCGGGAAAAGGTTGAAGCCCTGGAACACCATGCCCACGTGGCGACGCATCTTGTTGAGATCAGTTTCAGGGTCAGTGGCAACAAAACCGGCCACTTCGATGGTCCCCGAATTTGATGTTTCCAACACGTTGATACAGCGCAACAGGGTGGACTTACCGGATCCTGAGGGGCCAATCAGGCACACAACCTCGCCGGGCTTGACTTCAAGGTTGATGCCCTTGAGGACCTCAACGTTGCCGTAGCTCTTGTGGAGGTCAGTGATTTTGACGCCCTTAACACTCTTTCTGTCACCAGTGTCAGGGCTGTGTTCGGTGGAGTTTCCTGAGGCCGTTGGGGCTGTGGAGTCTGCGTGAGTCATGCTTTCCTCTCCTTTGCCTGGCGTGATTCGAACTTCCGTGCAAGCCATCCAAGTGGCAGGGTGATCACCAGGTAGCAGGCGCCAGCCACGACCAGGGGTGTCAGGCCGGCCGATGGGGCGGCGATGGCGTTCTTTCCAAACAGGGCAAGTTCGAATTGAACAGCGGACAGGCCCAACAGGTAGATCAGGGACGAGTCCTTTGTCATGATGATGATTTCGTTGGTCAGCGGCGGCAGGATAATGCGCATGGCCTGCGGAACCACGATCGTGAACATGGCTCGTGAGTGGCTCATACCCAGCGACCTCGCTGCTTCGTACTGGCCTTTGGGGACAGCCTGTAGGCCTGCTCGCAGCGTTTCAGCAATGTAGGCCGACTCTACGATTCCCAGGGCCAACATCACCGTGACGTATGTGTTGAGGTTGATCGAGAATGCGGCGGGGATACCGAAGCCAAAGGCGATGAACACCAGAAGGGCGGGAACACCTCGGAAGAACTCAATATAGGCGGTGGCAATCCACCGGTACGGCGCCACCGAGGAAATCTTCATGAGCGCCAGGATGTTCCCCAGGAACATCGCGAAGACGAATCCTAGCGCCGTATAGATGATGGTGTTCTTCAGCGCTGTGGTGATGACGAGGGGGAACTGCTGCGCGATGATTGTGGGGTTGAAGAACTTGTCAACAATGTTTCCCCAGTCGATGAAGATTGCAAGGGCGAGCACGACCACGACGAGGATGCCGTACTGGATTCCCAGTGACATCTTGGCGCGCTGTTGCATTGTGAGGGCCATAAAAGCTCCTGAAGGTTGGGGGTGTTGCCCGCGCGGTTGAAACCGCACTCAGTGCGACCGCGTCACAATGCTGTGACGCGGTCGCACCTCTAGTATTTACTTGCTTGCTTTGGCTTCTTCTGGGTCAACGCGTGCAGCATCGGCGACTGGACCAAACCACTCGTCAACCAACTTGTCGTACGAGCCGTCTTCGAACATCTCTTCAAGCATGCCGTTGAATTCGTCGAGCAGTTTCGAGTTGCCCTTCTTGACCGCCGCGCCAACAACCTCACCGGTTTCGAAGTCCTGGATCAGAGCGAGTGAGTCGTCAGCTTGCGTAGCTGCGTAAATGGTGGAGACATTTGCAATCGCTGCATCGATCTTGCGAGTCTGCATTGCTTGAGTGAGCAGACCGCCGGTTTCAAACTGGGTGGGGGAGATGCCCTTTTCCTTCGCATACTTTTCACCGGTAGTAGCTGCCTGGGCTCCTACCTTTTTGCCCTTGACATCGTCGATTGACTTGTAGCCGGAGTCCTTAGCTGCCATGAGAGCCAGGTTGTCCTTGAGGTACATCATGGAGAAGTCCATCTTGGTCTTCCGCTCATCCGTGATACCCATCCCGGAAAGTGCGATGTCGCACTGGCCGGTGTCCAGTGACGAACCGGACTGAATGCCCTCAAACGGAGTGGTCTTCACATCGAGTTCCACGCCCAGGCGTTCAGCAAGCTTCTTCGACAAGTCGATGTCGAACCCAACGGTTTCGTTCTTGTCGTTGACGTACTCAAACGGTTCGTAGGGGATGTCCGAACACAAAGTGAGCTTGCCTTCCTTGACAAGCTCGACTCCGCTTTCAGTGGTGCCACCGCCGCCACCACCGGAACATGCGGCCAGGGCCAGAGCGGACGACGCAACAACAGCGATCGTGGAAAAGAAGCGTTTCACAGGTCCTCCTGAAGTGAGGCGCTGCGTTCAACTGAACACCGCGCATTGTTGTATCTATGTTCTAGATCACAATGCAAAAAAGCATACAGTGCTCTGGCTCACATTTTGCGGTCGTTATGAAGTTTTTATGAAGTGCGTGGCAGTTAGTCTTCGAGGAACACCACGTTCAGTGTGCGTGGTCCGTGTACGCCTTTGACTCGTTCAAGCTCAATGTCCACGGTTGCTGAGGGCCCCGAAACCCATGTCTGCACAGCCGTTGCAAGTTCACGGTTTTCCAGTACCTCGACTGCCTGTGGCACGCTTTCGACAATGTCTGACAGCTTGACCACGACCACGTGGTGGTCGGGAACCAGTGTGATGGCCCTGCGCCCGGTGGTAGCACCCGCGAGGCAGATGGTGCCGGTATCCGCGATTGAGACCGTCGACCCGGTAACCACGGCATCGACTGCGTCCAATTGATCGACGCTCAGCGGTTCGTCTGCCGAATCGATCTGAAACTGTGCCTGTGAGGCGGCCGTCCAGTCTTCCGGGAGGTCATGTGGGATGACAACTGTGTGTGCGTCACCCAAAAGCTCTGCGATCACGTTGCCAACCGTGTCCTGGTTTGCGTGGGTGACAGTGGCGTCGTAGTCCACCAAGCGGTCGGTAAGAAGGTCTACCAGCGCCGAGGTCGTCTGGGCTTTCAGCGGATCGGTAGGTACCGCCGGAGGGAGTGTGGGAGTGGCCGGTGGTGCTACCTGTGGTGCACGGCCCAAAGCGTCGTAGATGCGGTTGAGAATTAGTTCGCGACTCATGCGTTACCCCTGTTCTTGCGCCACCACGAACGGAACGATTCGCGTGGAGGAGCGGGAATGGTGCGGGTGTGGGTCCATGCTCCTGCGATTCCAGGAAGAGACTTAAAGCCGTCACGACCTACTAATGCAGCAAGAGGAAGGGCGGATTCGGCCGCATTCATGCGACGACCGTCGGACATGGCCCAGGACGCGACTTTCAATGCTGCGTTCAGCTGAGACGGTGCGGAATTCTTTTCGGAATCCTGAGCGCGTAAACGAACGAGCATTTCCGGGATGTTGATCTTGACCGGGCATGCGTCATAACACGCTCCACACAAACTGGAAGCGTAGGGAAGGGACCCGTTTTCGCCTTCTTCCACGCCGGTGAGCAGCGGAGACAAGATTGCCCCAATTGGACCGGGGTATACAGATCCGTACGCGTGCCCTCCCGTACGTTCATACACCGGACACACGTTCATGCACGCTGAACAGCGAATGCAGTGCAGGGCCTGTTTGCCGTGCTCGTCAGCAAGTGCTCGGGTGCGACCGTTGTCGAGCAGTACCACGTGGAAATTCTGTGGCCCGTCACCGTCAGTGACGCCTGTCCAAAAAGAGGAGTACGGGTTCATGCGCTCGCCTGTGGAGGACCGGGGGAGCAGCTGCATAAACGTGCCCAGGTCAGAGAAACGCGGCAGGATTTTTTCAATTCCCATGACGGAAATGAGAGTTTCTGGCAAGGTCACGCACATGCGACCGTTACCTTCTGATTCGATGATCGACAGCGTACCCGTTTCAGCGATACCGAAGTTTGCACCAGAAATCGCGACCTTGGTGCTAAGGAACTTTTTCCGCAAGTGAACGCGTGCTGCGCGGGTCAGATCCGTGGGGTCGCTGGTCAGACTTTCGTCTGCCGACTCCATGCCACGAATAAAAATGTCGCGAATCTCGTTGCGGTTGCGGTGGATGGCGGGAACAAGAATGTGGCTGGGACGGTCGTTGCCCAATTGCACAATCAGTTCTGCAAGGTCCGTTTCAATCGCGTCGATGCCACGTGCCTCGAGGTGTTCATTCAGGCCGATTTCCTGCGTGGCCATGGATTTCACCTTGATGACTTCACGCCTGCCAGACGGAAGTACGGGGGCGTGCTCGCGCGCAAGCTCCTCAACGATGGAGTTGGCCTCGCTCGCGTCAGCAGCCCAGTGGACATGGCCACCCCGCTGCTTCACCGCTTCTTCGAACTGCACGAGCAGTTCTGGAAGGTGCTCCATGACATATGTTTTAACGTTGTGGCCAGTCGTTCGCAGATCCTCCCAGTGAGGCATTTCAGCGATCCGGTCTGCCCTCTTTGCGCGGATGGTCGTGGTGGCCTTGGCGAGGTTAGTCCGAAGCTGGACATTGCCCATTTCATGTTCAGCCAACGTGGGGAAAGGCGTTTCCTCCACGATGTTCCCCGTGCCGGGGACTGCGCGTGCTAGCCGAGGGTTGGTGGTTCGACGGCGTGGAATTCCCAAAAACGTGCTCATCGGACTGATCCTCCCGTCAGAGTGAGGGGTCGGTCTTTCGTAGATGCCAAAATGCGGGCCAAGTGAACAGTGGGAGGAATATGCGTGTCTTGGGGTTTGAGTTCACGTGTGCGGGCTAGCCCACCACCGATGTGCATGAGGCAGCTGGCGTCACCACCGGTACACACGTCAGCGCCGGTGTTAATGAGCGCATCGACTTTGTCTCCCAACATTGCGGAGCTGACCTGCGGGTTTTTCACTGAGAAGGTACCCCCGAAACCACAGCATGTATCCCAGTGAGCAGGCGAGACAACGGTGGTGCCTTCAACGGTTTCCAAAAGCCTTTTCTGACGGTCACCCAGGCGCAACAGACGCATGCCGTGGCACGACGGGTGGTACGCAACAGTGTGTGGGAAATAGCTGCCCAATTGTTCAGCCGCGTTGTCGATCTTGGCGATGTCAGTTAAGAACTGGGCCAGCTCAAATGTGCGCGAGGCAACCTGCGCGGCGCGCTCCTCAAGATCGTGGTCTCCAACGTGTTGTGCGATCATCCCGTGCTGGTGAGACAAAGAGGCAACGCACGAACCAGACGGGGCAACGGCATAGTCAAAATTCGCGTCCTCGAAGGCGTTGACGTGATTACGTACAACAGGTGCTGCCTGGTCAAACTTTCCGGAGTTAATGTGCATCTGACCACAACACGCTTGCCCCTGGGGGAACGTCACCGTGTGGCCCAAACGCTCCAAAATCTCGACGGTGTCGCGCGCGACCTCGGGGTACATCGCGTCGACAATACACGTGGCAAACAGTGCAATGCGCATGCTTACACTGTATATGTTCACATTCCAGTTCCCCTACGGTTCGGTGAACTGTCTTGCGTTCAATCAAACGTGTGCTCACTGTGTGAGAAGATCGTTCGCGGAGGTAGCAGTGGCAGAATCATCGGTACAAAACGAAGCCGAAAAACTTAAGCTCAAACACTCATGGGTCGAAGACCTCATGGGGCTCATCACGGGCTGTTTTGTGGCATCCCTGGGCCTCTTCTTTTTGAAAACTGCTGGTGCCGTGACGGGTGGAACCGCAGGGCTGTCACTTCTGGTCAGCTACCTTGTCCCGCTCCCTGTGGCCTGGCTGTTCCCGTTAGTCAACGTCCCCTTTTTCATCTTGGCTATATGGAAAAAAGGATGGAACTTCACGATTCGGACCATCCTGTGTGTTGTGGCCGTAGGTGTTCTTACTGACTTCCACCTGCTGGTGATGAACGTGCACGTTCACCCTGTTTATGGTGTTGTGTGTGGAAACCTGCTGGCAGGGGTTGGGCTACTCATTCTGTTTAGACACAAAGCCAGCTTGGGCGGTGTCAACATTCTGGCGCTCATTGTGCAAGAACGAGCCGGCATCAGC
>CABTZC010000023.1 GCA_902489185.1 uncultured Brevibacterium sp.
TAACGCGGGACGAGTCATGCGCATATTGGTCATGTGCCGCAACTAGGTCATCAAACGCGAATCCCTGCGGTGTCTGCACGGCCCGCAAGCGTGCGCGCTCCACGGGAACTCCCAGGGACGCGACATCCTGAGGCTGTTGCGACGCAAGTGTTCGCACGGTGTCAGACACCGGCAGGACGGGAACCACGTTCCGGTGTCCGGCACGCAGCGCGGTGAGGACACGGTCAAACACACGCCGAGGTGTCAGCGGCCTGGCAGCGTCGTGCACCAGGGCGTAACTAGGCTTGTTTTCGATGGCTGCGAGTGCATTCCGCACTGACTCGGTGCGTTCCGTTCCGCCGATCACTGTCTGAACATTCGGTTGAGAACGGAACATGTCCTTCGCGCGGGCTTCGAGGTCGCGTGGCACGGCGATGACAACCATCTGCATACCCGCGTTGAGCGCACCGGCAACAGCGTGTTCGAGGAGGGTGCGTCCTCCCAACGGAACAAACGCTTTGGGGGTTTCTAACCGCAAACGTTGTCCAGACCCTGCTGCCGGAATGATCGCCACCGTTTCCATACCCGCAACCTTAGTCCACGTAGACACATAAAAATGGGGGCGACGTGACGCCGCCCCCATTTAAAGTCTCTCTTTTACGATGCGAGAACCTTTTCCAGCATTGCTTCTGCTTCGGTTTCTTCTTTCTCTTCTGCCAAAGCCAGCTCTGATACGAGCACCTGACGTGCCTTAGCCAGCATGCGCTTCTCACCAGTGGAAAGACCTCGGTCTTGTTCCCGACGCCACAGATCACGTACGACCTCAGCAACCTTGATGACATCACCGGACTGGAACTTCTCCAGGTTCGCTTTGTAACGACGCGACCAGTTGGTTGGTTCTTCCGTCACTTCAGCGCGCAAAACCTGGAAAACCTTCTCCAAACCTTCTTCGCCCACAACATCGCGGACACCCACAAGGTCACAATTTTCAGCGGGGACTTCAATCGTTAGGTCGCCGTGTGAGACTTGCAGTTTCAAGTAAAGTTTATCTTCGCCCTTGATCGTGCGAGTCTTAATTTCTTGGATTGTCGCCGCTCCGTGGTGCGGATAAACAACAGTGTCGCCGACCTGAAAACTCATCTTATTTTTTCCCCTTTCGCGGACTTCCAGTCTAACATGAGGCGCAACACAACAGCGAAGGGCATCCGAAATACGCGACACAGACCCACCCCTGTGATATGTTGCGCGCTCGCATGAACGCCACCATCAACACAAAATGGGACCCACAGTTTCTACGCGCCAAGAAAAACAGGTAACATACACGGTGTTCCTTAAGATTTTGTTGCGTACCACTTTGAGGAGTATGTGAACGTGAAACGGCTAACCCGCGCAGCTGTCGCGGCCGCAGCGATTGCCCTTGTTGTCCCAGTCAGCGGTTGCGCGGCACTGTTGTCGAACCAGCAGACTCACAATTACATCTACCATGGCGGAGATGGCGCGTGGGCATCGCTTGGCGGAGTCGACTTCCGCGGGATTCTGCTAATTGCCAACGAGGACAATTCAGAAGCCCAGCTCTTCTACACGATTGTCAACAACTCCAATGGCCCAGCAAAGATTACCCTCAAGGTGGGTGACTACCAGAAGCAGATCAGCCTGAAGAAAGGCGAACGGATCGTTCAGAACCCTCAGTCACCCGACTCTGAAGGCGAAGAGGCTCTTGTGAAGGGGCTCAACGCACAGGTTGGCGAACAGGTCGATGTCGAAGTGACCGCGAACGGCATGGAAAAGACCGTGCGCGCCCAGTTGCTCAACGCTGAACACTGGTACTACGAAGATGCTCAGCCTCAAGGTAGCTCAACAGGCGCTCCGACTGAAGGCGCAACCGGCGCACCTGCAGAAGGCGCTACCGAAGCCCCATCGGAAGGTGCAACCACACCTACCCCTGAAGAAACCGAAGGGCAGTAAGTACACAACCGCACACGTTTCGCACAACGGCGGTCTAGGCCAAGGCAACTACTGCCTCACCTAGACCGCCGTTGCTTTATGCTTCGAACTTGTATCCCAGACCGCGTACAGTCACCAGCAGTTTAGGCTCCGAAGGCGTCTCTTCAATCTTCGCGCGCAAACGCTTGACGTGAACGTCCAAGGTTTTCGTGTCACCGACGTAGTCTTGGCCCCAAATGCGGTCAATGAGCTGGCCACGCGTCATGACACGTCCCGCGTTACGCACGAGCATTTCAAGAAGCTCAAATTCTTTCAGCGGCAGTGCGAGTTCGGTCCCACGGACACTTGCCACGTGCCGCTCAACATCGATACGCACTCCCCCGGCTTCAAGAACACCGTCATCAATATCGGAAGACTCCGTATTGCGACGCATCACTGCGCGAATCCGCGCAAGCAGTTCACGGGACGAGTACGGCTTTGTCACGTAGTCATCTGCTCCGAGCTCCAGACCCACGACCTTGTCAATCTCTGAATCTTTTGCCGTCAACATGATAATGGGGACCTTGGACTTGGAGCGTAACTGGCGACACACCTCGGTCCCGGACGCCCCTGGCAACATGAGGTCCAGAAGAACCAGATCAGCGCCATGCGAATCAAACTCCGCGAGAGCTTGCAAACCGTCCGCAGCGACTGTCACGTCATAACCCTCTTTACCCAGCAGGTACGCAAGTGGGTCCGAAATTGATTCTTCGTCTTCGACGAGCAGAATCCGCGTCACGACTTCTCCTTTTGTGTATCCGTTTGTGTCTGTGCGACCGTCAACGATTGACCGCTGGAGTCGCTAAGCAAAATCCCCTCATGCTGCGCCTGCGAGAGATCCGTCTCAGGGTGAGCCAGAGGTAAAACAATAGTAAAGGTAGAACCTTGGTCCAGCTTCGACCAAACGCGAACGTCACCACCGTGCGTTGCCACGATGTGCTTCACAATGCTCAACCCCAGCCCCGTACCACCGGTCATGCGTGAACGCGCAGGGTCCACACGATAGAAGCGCTCAAAAACGCGTCGAGTGTCTTCAGTCGACAGACCAATCCCCTGGTCGGTTACCGAAATCGTGACATTCCCACCGTCTTCTTTTGCACCCACACCCACCTTTGTTCCGTCATTGGAATAGTTGATGGCATTGTCGATGAGATTACGAACGGCATTCACCAACAAGTCATGACTTCCCAACACAGTCCAGTCACCAGCAGGAACCATGTCAATCGAGATGTTTTTTGCCTCAGCGCGGGTTTTAGCTCTATCGACTGCCTCTTCAATCACCTTCGCGATACTCACATCTTCCGTAGCGCCGGGAGTTTCGTGATCCTGAACGCGTGAAAGGTCGATAATCTCTTGAACCAGTTGCGTGAGTCGCTTGGACTCCTGCTGAATGCGACCCCCAAAGCGGGCAACTGCCTCGGGATCATCTGCACAGTCCGTGACCGCCTCGGCCAGCAACGACAGCGCACCCACGGGGGTTTTCAGCTCATGCGAAACATTTGCCACGAAATCACGGCGGACCTCATGAACCCGTTTGGCCTCGGTTTGATCATCGGCCAACACGAGCACGTACGCAGAACCCAGAGGAGCGACTCGCGCGTGAAGATGGCGCACAGATCCGCGGTCACCACCACGCTCTTTCTTGAAATTGACTTCTTCAATGAGACCCCGCGCCCGGACGCGAACAACAACGTCAAGAAGTTCGCGCGAAGACAAGGAGTGCCCGCGCACAAGTCCGTACGTGTAGGCCGCAGGCGATGCCTTAACAACATCGTCACCAGCATCAACAACAATTGCTGCGGAAGGCAGAACCGCGAGTACCTCTGCAATCCCCTCAGGGAGTTCTTCGTCGGAGTGAAGATCAGCGCTGTTGCGGCTTTTTTCCGAAAGGCGAAACGCCAAAATTCCGGAAATACCCAATCCCAGACCGACAACACCGGTCAACAGGGAAATAATCAACACGTCCACGTTGTTAGCCTAGTAGTATGTCCAGCCTGGTCTCACACCGGCACCGAGATTGTGCGTACTTGTCAGCATGAATTCACCTCGGTGTCAGAGGTCGTTTACGAACAGGTGGGAACGTAAAACAGTCCATGCCCTTTGGCATGCCCGCGACTTACTCTGAAAGGACCGCAATGCGCGAAGTCTTTACCAAAGAACTTGAAGCACTTGCTGATGGTCTCGTTGACCTCGGAAACCTTGCTGTTGAAGCTATCAAACAGTCCAACAAGGCACTCGCTACTAACGACCTCCAGCTTGCCGAGCAAGTCATTTCTGACGACGCGCAGGTCAACGCAAACCAGGTCGAAATCGACCGTCGCGCTGTCGAAATTCTTGCACTCCAGGCACCTGTCGCCGCTGACCTCCGCGTTGTTGTTGCCGCCCTGAAAATGAGCGTCGCACTGGAACGCATGGGAGACCTGGCCCGCCACATCTCCGCACTCGTGCGCATCCGCTACCCAGAACGCGCCATCCCAGAAGCGTTCGACCGCATTTTCGACCGCATGGGTTCGGTTGCTCAGCGCATTGGCGAAGGAATGGTCGAACTCCTTTCGACTCCTGGTCTTGCGGCTGTGCCAATGATTTCGGCCCTGGACGAAGAACTCGACGCACTTCACCTGGAAGTGTTCACCGTAATCGCTTCACTGGATAACGACCAGATCACTCCGAGCCAGATCGCTGACGTAACCCTGCTGGCTCGCTACTACGAGCGCTTCGGTGACCAGGCTGTCAACGTCGCTCAGCGCGTAGACTACATGCTGTCCGGAAACTTGGACTCGGACGCTTCCTCAGCGGAGTAAGCACAATCTCCACCTCGCACTGAAAACGTGCACTGATGACAACGATGGCCCGCCAGTGTGAAACTGGCGGGCCATCTGTATTGTCGCTTTTCGGTTTACTTCCCCTGGTTTGCGACCGCGGCGGCTGCTTCCTTTGCGGCTTCCGGGTCAAGGTAGGTTCCACCGGGCTTCACTGGAGCAAGGCTCTCATCCAGTTCGTAGTGCAGTGGGATTCCCGTTGGGATGTTGAGACCGGCGATATCTTCGTCGCTGATCCCGTCGAGGTGCTTCACAAGAGCGCGCAGTGAGTTCCCGTGCGCCGTGACCAGAACGGTCTTGCCGTCGCGCAGATCAGGAATCACGGAGTCATACCAGTATGGCAATAGGCGCGCGATCACGTCTTTGAGGCATTCGGTGCGTGGAATCGAATCCCCCAGGTTTGCATAACGGGCGTCGCCTGCCTGCGACCATTCGCTAGCGTCATCGAGTTCCGGCGGTGGCGTGTCGAAGGAGCGGCGCCACGTCATGAACTGTTCTTCGCCGTATTCGTCACGAATTTCTTTTTTGTTTTTACCCTGCAGTGCTCCGTAGTGGCGTTCGTTGAGGCGCCACGAACGCTTCACATCGATCCAGTGGCGATCTGCTGCGTCAAGTGCGAGGTTCGCGGTGACAATCGCGCGGCGCAGGCGCGAGGTGTGCAGGACGTCGGGGAGAAGGCCTGCTTCGGTGAGCAGCTCTCCTGCTCGTGCCGCTTCAGTACGTCCTTGTTCAGTAAGTGGGACGTCGACCCATCCGGTGAAAAGGTTTTTCTGGTTCCATTCGCTCTGGCCGTGGCGCAGGAGCACGAGATTGTACGTCATACCTCTATTCTGACATGTGGGCGTCATTCTGACATGTGGTCGTTGTTCTTCTTGGCGTCCGGATCCAGGATTTTTCTAAACGCTTCGAGGTTTCGCGTGGATTCGCCGCGCGAAACCCTCCATTCCCACTCTTTCTTCATCGAAGTCATGAACCCGCGCACCAGCAGTTCGTTAAAGGACGAGTC
Source organism: uncultured Brevibacterium sp. (assembly GCA_902489185.1). Classification (GTDB taxonomy): domain Bacteria; phylum Actinomycetota; class Actinomycetes; order Actinomycetales; family Brevibacteriaceae; genus Brevibacterium. Next base: position 5,788 of record CABTZC010000023.1, read on the forward strand.
AGCGACCGTGAGAAACTCACCCATGAGCCGGTCAATGAGGTCCTCGGTCACCGCTTCACGTGGAATGGCCGCGCGGAGGTAAACATCGCCGAGGTGGTCGAGCGCGAACGCTGTCAGGGACAGTTCCAGATTCTTCCGCAAAAGGTAGGTAGCGAAGCTGAGGTGGTTTTCGTCGGGGTGGCGGATGATGAAGGCTTGGCAGTCGAGGCTGTGGTGGTTCTCTTTCACCGATACCGCTGTTTTGAGTTTCTTTTCCCCCGGCAAGATCACGACGGCATGGTGGTCGTCCACTACATCGATCTCAACCTCACTGTTTGTGGCCCACGTGTGGAGCACGTCAATAGCTGGCATTGGTCTCCTCTCACAGCTGATTCATCACGTTACGCACGCACGTATCCCACGTAAAGTTCTGAGCGTGTAGCACTCCCGCCCGTCCCATGCGCTGCCTTTGGTCCGGGTCCGTGAGCAGTTCAGTGATTGCTCGCGCTAACCCAACGTGATCGCCAGGTTCGAACAGCACCCCGGTCTTGCCGTCGACTACCACGCTGGGCAAACCGCCCACCCGGGAGGCGACGACACACGCGCCGCTGGCTGCCGCCTCGGCCGCAACGAACCCAAACGACTCCGAACGTGACGGGACAATCACGAGGTCCGCCCGGCGGTACCACGTGACAAGTTCGTGAGGCGGAACAGGCGGAGTGATATCGACGCTGTCAGCCACGCCCAGCTCAGTGGCAAGGCGTTCAAAATCCTGGGTGTCAGGACCGCCGGACCCGCCACCTAAAAACTCCACACGCACGTTCATGCCGGCTTTCCGAAGTTCTGCGAGCGCGCGCATCATCACGTCTGTGCCCTTGATGTATTGCATACGCCCCACACACACCAGGGTGTGCTGGGTGGCAGGCGGCGCAGACCCCGCGCCACCCTCTGCTTCCTCTGTTTTACCCGGCGTAAAAATGTGGTGGTTGACCCCGGGCTGTGCCACGACAATGCGCGCGCGTGGGTCCAGTAGCTCACGCATGGCGGAAGCTTCTAACGACGTGTTCGCAACCAGAAGGTGGGCGTCACGCGCAATGTGTTTTTCCGCTTCTAGTCGCTCAGCAGGTTCCAGGCTGGTTCCCGTGTCACGGTCTTTCACCGCGCCGATTGTATGAAAACTCACCACGACTGGCCTGCGTGAACCGTCGATGTCGTTACTGATCAGAGCAGTTTGCGCTGAAATCCAGTAGTGCGCCCACACGATGTCGGCATCGCGGTATTCCGGAGTTTCCACCAGACGGGCCGCCAGTTCGGTTGTGTGCTGTGGAAGGTCATCCTTGCCGGTCGCGCTCACGCGCAGGTGACGCACGTCAATCTGGTCGTGCGTCACCCGGTTTGGCCCGTGCCATGCAGGATCTGACGTGAAAATTGTGACGTGGTGGCCGAGGTCGTTCAGGACTCGGGCGGTGTTCGTCACGTAGACGTTGAGTCCCCCCGCATCGCCTTGGCCGGGCTGAGCTAGTGGGGAGGTGTGAAGAGAAAGGATAGCAACGCGCACGGTTGAAGTGTATCCCTGAAGGTGTCAGCGTCCCCGGTATCGCGGGTCCACCGCACGCAGAGCTTTGCGCACATCGGCAAAGTACACACCGGCCGCCACAATCCCCAAGAGCGTCACAAAGGGAACGCGCATGTGCATGGGTGGTAGGGCAATAAAAGCTAGAGCTGACGCAATCCCCAAGATTGATGCCCAGAACATGCGAGAACGCTTGCCGGCAGCGTCGTAGACGTCCTGGGAGTACCGAAGCGAGTCGATGAACGCGAACAGCTGAAAAACAAACGCCGCCACGTTAAGGAGCAGAAAAATGAACGACTGAAGATTGCCCAAGGCCTCAAGCATGCATGCCAGTTTACCGTTTACTCGTCAAGCGCGGGCAAGACATCGTTCGCCGCGTCCTCTGTCATACCGGCTGCCGACATAAGGTCGTTCGCAAGAGGACGGAGCAACAAAACCAGAGTCTCGTCGTGCCGGTCGGTCACGAAGTCAGCTTTTGGGCTCAACGTTCGAGAGACCTGGGAAAGGAACGTTTCAGCCGGTACGCGGGACGTTCCACGTCGCAAAGCAATCCGCAACATGGCGGCACCTTCACCCAACTGTTCAATAGGGTGGGCGACACCCGGACGTTTTTCACCAGCAGCAGTCATCGCAACCACTCGACGGGCGACCACGCGCACGAGTCGCATTGCACGGTCAGCGTATTCGCACGCCCTGGCCAGACGGGTCACTTCAGCTGCGTATCGGCGGGACCTCGCGTTAATCCGGGTCGCTTCCTGGGATGCACTGATCGACGATCTCCACGAATCGACGAATGACTGGCTCTCACGCGCTCGTTCAAGTACACGTTCGGCTAAATCGGCATCGGCAGTGCGCAACGCTTTTGCCGTCCCTTTGAGCAGAACTGAAATTTCATAGAGCAGGTTAGCTGCCCGGTTACGTGGTCGCTTACGCGCATCTGACGGGACGATCAGTGCCATCAAAATCGCGATCACGGCCCCTACGATCGCGTCAACCGTGCGATCAAATGGTTTCGTTGCTATCGACATGGGGACGGCAACCACATACAACGCTTGAATCGCAATTTGATTCACAAACAGGGCACCCGAATTCAGGATGTTCCCCACGACTAAACCAGCGAATATCACTACCGCGATCTGCCAAATCCCAATGCCGAACAAGTGGACCAAAATTTCGCCCACAAGAACGCCCAGGGTAGCTCCCAAACCAATTTCAATTGACCGGCGCAAACGCTTATCAGCTGTAACGCCAGTCCCAATAACAGCAGCAACGGCTGCTAGGAACGGTGCAGGGTGACCAAGAACATAGTGGCAGAACGCGTACCCACTCGTGGCTCCAATAACAACTTGGAAAATCTGGCCGGAATTCTCAACTGCGCGAAGCCCGCCCAACCGGACTCGCACTCCAAGCGCACTACTCAGGCGCCTATACAGGGGTTTCTTCTTGCTGGTCTGCGTCATTTTCACCCCTTCCTCACACAAGTTTAATAGAGACCTCAACATGCACTAGGAAAAATGTGGCAAGGTGAGGGGGAGCTGACAACGGAGGACACATGACCACAAATCTCAAACGCAGTGAAGCTTCCACTCGATCGGAACTGCTCACTACTCACAGCTACACCGTGCACCTCGACATCACGTCGGCGCCGGATCTTGCGAAGAAAACGTTCACGTCAACGTCGACAGTTGTTTTTGACGCGAACTACGATGCTGAAACATTCATCGACTTCATCGCAGACTCCGTGAGCGACATCACCATCAACGGGCATTCCCTCAACCCAGCAGAAAACTTCGACGGAGCCCGGGTGACATTCCCCGTTAACGCTGGTTCTAACACCCTGACTGTCACGGGGCAAGCCATGTACTCAACAAGTGGTGAAGGCATGCACCGTTTTGTGGATCCAGCTGACGACAAAATCTACCTGTACACGCAGTACGAACCCACGGATGCCAGGCGCGTCTTTGCAAACTTTGACCAGCCTGACCTCAAAGCAACATTTACGTTCTCGGTAACAGCTCCGCACGACTTTCTCGTCTTAAATAACACCGCCCCAACCGAAGCACAGGCGTCGGCCCCGAAAGCCGCAACAACGCAGGAGGCCGCAACGACCTCGGCGGTCACCCACGAATTTGCGACTACGGAACGCATGTCCACGTACATAACATGCGTGTGTGCGGGACATTACGTGGGTGCACACGACACGTACACCCGAGGCGACCTCACAATCCCACTCAGCGTGTACGTGCGCGCCTCCCTAGCCGAAAGCATGGACGCCGACAACATTTTCACGGTCACTAAGCAGGGGCTTGATTTCTACCACGACAACTTCGAATTCCCGTACCCGTGGGGCAAGTACGACCAGATTTTCGTCCCCGAATACAACCTGGGCGCCATGGAAAACCCGGGGCTGGTGACATTCGTCGACTCATTTATCTACCGCGATGCCGTCACGCGCACAGAATACGAATCGCGCGCAAACGTAATCCTGCACGAAATGGCGCACATGTGGTTTGGTGATCTGGTCACCATGAAGTGGTGGGACGACCTGTGGCTGAAAGAATCCTTCGCAGACTACATGGCGTCGCTCGCTCTGACCACTGCCACCGAATTTACCGACGGATGGGTCACCTTTGCCCTGCGTCGCAAAGACTGGGCGTATCGCCAAGACCAATACCCCACGACCCACCCCATCGTGGCCGACATTCCCGATGTCGAAGCCGCCCGGCTCAACTTCGACGGGATTACCTACGCCAAAGGAGCTTCGGTTCTTAAACAGTTGGTCGCGTTCGTCGGACTGGATGCGTTCATGGCCGGGTCGCGTGACTACTTCGCAAAGCACGCGTTTGGCAACACCACATTGGTGGACTTCCTCGACGCTCTTGAAGCACGCACTGAAGGCCGTGACGTGCGCGCATGGGCAGACGCATGGCTCACTACCACGGGTGTGAGTGAAATCAGCGTTGACATCGAAACAGATGATGCGGGCATCATCACCAAGGCCACCGTGGCACAGAACAACACCGGCGCCCAGGTGGTTCGCCCTCACACATTTACGATGGCCGGATTCAACCGGCAACGCAGTGCTATGCACCCAACCGAAACATGGAAGATCGACTTTGACACCGCCTCGGCCGACCTTCCTCAGCTGGTGGGCACCAAGCGCCCGGGCTTACTTCTGCCTGGCCACGGCGATGACGATTTCGCCAAAATGCGGCTGGACGAAGTCTCAACAGAGCACGCTTTGCACAGTGTGACCAAATTGCCTGACGCGCTCGACCGGGCCGTCGTGTGGTCTGCTCTCACAAACGCGATGCGTGACGGCAACCTGAGCGTCAGCAATTTTATTGACGCCTACGCACGTTCACTGGGACGCGAACGCCACGCGGGCATCAACGCCGGTCTGCGCATGCAGGCGCTCACGGCGATCAAGTTGTGGAGCACGGATGTCGAAGGCACGCTCAGCACCATTTTGGGGTCTGCTCTAGACGCGTTTGAAACCGCTGAGCCCGGCTCTGACACGCAGCTCAATTTGGCAGAGATCGTGCTCATTTTTGTCGCTCATTCGGCGACCACTGTGGTTCCCGGCCCCGAGGTCGTTGCCGCTCGCGATTTCGCCTCACGTGTTCTGGCGTCCGGGCCCACGTTTGAGCGTTACGGTCTGAAAGTGGACAATGCGCTGAAGTGGAAGGCGCTCATTTCGCTGGTTGTCCTGGGCTGGGCGGATGAAGAAGATATTGCCGCTCAAGAGTCCCGTGACCGTACCGATTCGGGTGTCATGCAGGCGAGGACGGCGCGCGCTGCCCGATCGCTTCCGGTGGCAAAGATGCGTGCCTTTGAAGCCGTCACTTCGGACGTGTCGCTTTCGAATAATTCACTGTCGGCTACGATCGCTGGGTTCGCGTCCCCTGTCGCCACCCCGATTCTTGAACCCTTTGTGGGCCAGTACTTTGAGCAGCTCGAGTCGTTCTGGACTACCCGTTCGAACGAGATCGCCAAGCGTTTGGTGTTGGGGCTGTACCCGTCGTGGTCGACTCGCCGTGAGTACGTGGCCGAACGTACTGATGCGTGGCTGAGCGAACACGGCACGGCTCCGGCCGCGTTGCGCAGGCTTGTCACTGAACTGGGCGATGACATGCACCGTGCGATCCGGGTACAGGGAGCCCAAGCGTCGCTGTGACGTTGTGAACCGGAAACGCCCACAGTGCGGACGTTTCTGTGATCTACGTGACACTACGCTTTACTAAGCATTCATGAGCACCTCAAGCATGAATCCTCAGGAGCAGCGTAGTGCGCGCGTTGCTGTCACGGTTTTTCCTGCCCTTGTTTTAGCCGCTGGCGTCTTCGGGTTTTTTGTGCCCGAGGTCGTCACCCCTTTGGCGCCTTCTGTTACCTGGCTTCTGGGCGGGGTGATGTTCTTTATGGGCCTCACACTCACCGTGCCGGATTTCACGCAGATCGCGAAAAAGCCGTGGATTGCGGTGGTGGGTGTTGTGGCTCAGTACCTGTTCATGCCGCTTGCTGGCTGGCTCGTTGCGGTGCTTTTGGGGTTGCCGCCCGAGCTTGCTGCGGGTGTCATCTTGGTGGGGTGCGCTCCGGGAGGTACTGCATCAAACGTGGTCACCTATTTGGCCCGCGGTGACGTTGCGCTTTCGGTGTCGGTCACCACTTTGTCTACTCTGATTGCACCGTTGGCCACTCCAGCTCTTACGCTCATGTTTGCCGGTCAGTACATGGACGTGAGTTTTTCGGCCATGATGATGTCGATCGTCAAGACCGTACTGGTTCCGGTCATTGCCGGTGTTGTCATCCGTGTCCTTGCGGATAAGTTCATCCAGAAGATCAGCCCTGTTCTTCCGTGGCTTTCGGCCTTGACGATTGCGCTCATTGTGGCGATTGTGGTCGGTGGTTCTGCGGACAAACTGGTAGCTGCGGGCGCGACCGTGTTGCTGGCTGTTGTCTTGCACAATGCGATTGGTTTGGCGCTTGGTTTCGCTACTGGCATGGCGGTTGGTTTGTCTGCAGTTCAACGGCGAGCGCTCACCTTCGAGGTGGGATTGCAGAACTCGGGATTGGCAGCGACCTTGGCCACGACGTACATTTCGCCTTTGGCGGCTCTGCCTGGTGCCGTATTCAGCGTGTGGCACAACATCTCTGGCGCGATCCTGGCTGCGATCTTTGCTCGCCAGCCGATTGAAGACGCACCTGGTACCACGAAAACAACAGAAGAAATCTCTGAGGCCTAGAGGCTCACGCCCATTCGCCAATACCCCATAAACGAGGAGCTTTCTTTTGGCATCCCTCGCTTCTTGCGCATCTCGTGGCGCAGTCGCGCGACGGTGTCGGCATCGGCAGCAACCCACGTGTATAGCGCGTCAGTATTGCCTTGCTTAGCTTCGTCCCACAAAAGCATGGAGTTGTCATATGAGTCGTCAGGAATAACCTGTTTTTCGGAAGAGGCGATACCGTTGTGGTCGCACCACTCCTGAACCGCGTGATGGAGCAGATCACCGCGCGTCGCACCGGTATGCGACTCCCGTGGAAGCCAGTTCACCGTGATTCCCTTCGGTGCTGTGAAGTCCTGAATGTCTCCAGACGAAGGCACTTCCAGGAAAACCGCTCCACGCATCTCAGGGTCTAGGCTTTCAACGATGTTGCTAATAGCAGGAACCGCAGTTTCATCTCCGGCAATGAGAACCTGAGACGCACTTCCCGGCGCCCACGCGACCCCTTCTGAAGAAGAACCCGGGGCACCTTCCACGGGACCCACCACCGCAATGTGAGTTCCGATAGGAGCTTCTACGGCGAATGCACTCGCAGGCCCTTCAGTGCCGTGAACGACGAAATCAACGTCAAGTTCCTTGAGCATCGGACGTACTGCTTTGACGGTGTACGTGCGCAAATGGGGTCGCACGTGTTCGGGTAGCGAACGCGCCCAGGCGAACCAATCATCGCGTTCCACCAGCTCCTCGACACACTCGCGTGAACCGAAAACAAGCTTGATGCGCTGATCCAAGCACGTTGTTCCGAACTGATCGAGCGTTGGGCCCGTAAACGTCAACCGTACGAGGTTTTCTGACACCCAAGAGCGAGCGGACAGGTGCACGAGAAACGGCATATAGGACTGAGGCATAACTAGGGTTCCTTTCGCATTCGAATGAGAAGCCACA